>JACKFF010000005.1 GCA_020632595.1 Nitrospiraceae bacterium
TGGCCATTTTGCGCCGATTGTCTGCATCGCGAATAGGTCGCCCAACGACTAAATAATCAGCCCCGGCTCGAATGGCATCAAATGGAGTTAACGAACGTTGATGTTCATGGGTATTCTGTCCGGCAGGTCTCACACCTGGAGAGACAATGAGCACCTTCGGACCAAACCGTTCCCTCAGAATTCCAACATATTTTCCCGAGGCGATTAGACCATCGCACCCTTGGGCCATCGCCATATCGGCTCGCCATAAGACGTAGTCATCCAGAGAATGAAAACGTGCGGACTCTCCTGGGTGCATACTCATCATCCCCAGGTCTTGAAGATCCTTTTCCCCCCAACTCGAAAGGAGCGGAACGGTCAAAATTTGAATTGACCGGGCGCCTCGACCCAGCACTGCAGCTTTGGCTGTGGCATGATTTCCAAATATGGTCAGAAAATCCACATCAAGATCAGCCGCCAGATTCACAGCGCGGCGCACAGTTTCATCAATATCATTCATCTTCAGATCTAAAAAAATCCTGCAATTTTGTGCACGTAATTCCTTGATAAAATCCGCATTCACCGCCAGAAATAATTCCAGGCCGATTTTATAAAACCAGGCGACACCCTCTAAATCCTTCACATATTGACGGGCTTCCTCTACGGAGGAAACATCAAGTGCGACAATTAACCGTTCCTGTAGGGGGATAACCATGTTCATTCCTAATTCATCATATACGCCGGTGGTTCAACATTCATGGGAATGCGCGGATGAGTAATCTATAGACAGCCCTAGGAATGAGAGACCGAGGTATGAGCCAGGCTTTTACCAGTGAATAGCCACACACCCAAATTCCACATGAACACTAATTCTTGCTTATGGACAGTGGAGAGTGCCATAACCAATGGATGAACTCAAGCCACACCGCATCGAGGCCAAACCTGCCCTTGATGACTCATCGATTCGAACCATTTCGTCGAAAATCCCTGGACCTACATAGGTTTTCTGGATCGACTCCCTTACACATCCTGCCCCGCAGGATCCGTATCCAACATTTTTCGGTTCTGCCATACGATAAAAGCCCGGGTTCCAGTTTCGAAGCCGAATGAGATCAGGGCTCTCCACAATTTTATGTCGGGTGGAGTCCGATTGTTGAGGCTTGGAGACAGCTAGTTGACCTATTAAAGGAAACAGATCGAAAAAGCAGGGCAAATTCCCCAGCACAATTGTCGGTCAATTCCATCTCGTGGAAAATACAGGTCAAGGTTGTGTATCCATTTGGATAATTGGGTGTATCCAAACAGATATCAAAATTTCGTTTTTTCATGAAAAGAAGTCAAAAAAAAAGGCTTTTCCTTGCAAAGATTTCACTAAATCACAATTTTTCCAAAGGCTTATCGCCTGTCCGAATTAACGTATGCCCTAATTGGTACGT
Organism: Nitrospiraceae bacterium; assembly: GCA_020632595.1. NCBI lineage: Bacteria > Pseudomonadati > Nitrospirota > Nitrospiria > Nitrospirales > Nitrospiraceae > Nitrospiraceae bacterium. The sequence goes on from JACKFF010000005.1 coordinate 1,416, forward strand.
AGATTGCGTGTGCCATATGTACGCCCATTAACAGGAACATTGGCTTTGAGGGTCAGTTACACCAGACATGAGGTCAAACCATGGCAAATGCATCCCCGATACCATCCTCTTCCCCCATTCTTGTCGTCGACGATGAGCAGGATATTGTCCTAACCTTACGAGATCTTTTGGAGGCCGACGGACATCACATTAATGTGGCGTCAACAGGCGGCACAGCCCTGGAATGCGTAAAACATCACTCGCCTAGTGCAGTAATCCTTGACGTCAAACTCCCTGACATGGATGGCTTACTCGTTTTAGAGAAGATGACAAAAGCAGTACCCGGTCTTCCCATCATTATTTTGTCGAGTTATACCACTCTCGATGATGTGACCGGCCCTCTTGAGGAACAGGGCGCCTTCGCCTATCTCCATAAACCCATCAACCGTTCCGAAATCAGGACCACGGTGCGCCAAGCACTCAAGGCTTATGCCTTGGCAAAAAAAATGGAACACGCCCGTCACGCCTTATATGAAAGCGAAATCCGCTTTCAAGCCGTCTTTCAGGCGGCCATTGATGCCATTGTATTAGCCGATCACACCGGCCGCATCACGTCCTGGAATAAGGCTGCAGAATTGATGTTTGAATATACCGCCGAGGAAATGTTCGGAAAACCACTTACACTGATCATGCCCAATCGGTACCGGGAAGCTCATACCAAAGGCATGAAACGATTACAGACAACAGGCGAATCTCACGTCATCGGGAAAACGGTCACACTCCATGGATTACGAAAAAGCGGACAGGAATTCCCCATCGAACTCTCTTTGAATTCCTGGATGACAGGAACGCAGCCATCCTATTCCGGATTTATCCGGGATCTTTCGTTGCGAGAATCAAATAAGGGAAAGCCTGTGCACTATCAAAACGTGTGAGACCCCTGTGCCGAGCATGGCTGTTTGTTTACTGAGCGGTAAGAGAATCGTCTGAACAAGCAGGAACTGAAGAAGAGCAATCCCAAACAAGTTAAAGGATTCGGTGCAAGCATCGGATAATTCCTGCTGTGAAACCCTTCCAATATGACGCAGCCTCATCTTCGTGGGAACACCTCATGGAGATTGGCATTTAGTTGTACCTCGCCGTTACCAATGTGACTCCTTCGTATCACCTGTTCAGGCGCATGTAATCCCTCATTCGAAATCACACGTTTTTTCGTGGTTTTCCCTCACGCTCGGGACCTCCGAGAACAGCTTGGACCTGCTCATTCCTATCGCAAGATTCCCACACAATTTGAATATTTATTTGGATTTTAATGTAGCAAGGGCTGGCTCAAGCCTTGGAAGATCATCATTCAAAAATCTCAGATCGGTTGAAAATATGTCATACTTGGTTAACTCAGGCAAAGGCACGAACCGAATATTTTTGATCTCGGGAGATCGGGGGCGTATGTGCCCGGAACTCAGTCTCGCACGGAAAATTGCGAAACCGTCCTGTGGAGCACAGCGGAAGTAAAAGTGCAATCGAAAGGGGCCGGGTTCTTCCGGAAGATAGGGAATAGCATCAATTCTAAGGAGACTGTTCACCCTAATGGCGATACCGAGTTCTTCGGACATTTCCTTGCAAAGAGCTGCCTGTATAACATCGTCAGGCGATGAAGTATTGCTTGGTCTGGTCGGATCTCCGGGAGTCGATTCGAGAGACCCACCAGGAAGACCCCATGCTCCTTTCGGCCGATAACTGTGCTCAACCAAGAGCACCTCCGGAGGTGATGAATTTTCGTCAATCATGACGGCTATTGCCCCCACTACCCAGCTTCTGGCAAGCAACCCTTTCAAAAATCCTGCCACCCGTGGAGGAAACAGCCTCCAAATATAAAGGGCAAAACGATGAAGGTTGGGGTGATGCTCAATAAACCGTGTTAACCATGCGAACATATCTTTTTGCGTTATCTATAAACGGCCAGCCGGCACGGAGATTTGGTGAATGTTCCAAGAGGACCTTTGATTTTTTTTCAAGTACCTGTCCTTTTGTCTTATCACTGTGCCTGGGGTCAATAACGCCAATACACTATGTATCACTATCCAAAGCAAATTAAATCATTAATTTTAAATCAAAAATTACCCTTTGGTTTTGGCACTATGATCCGACTCTCCATAGCTATCGCCTTATAAGGTACCCAGCGTCGCGGCTTGATGGCTTTCCCAAAGAACCGCCTCTCCGCAACAGTCTTGTATCGGCGATTGATTCGGTTAATGCCGCTGAGGGGACCTGTATCCCAGGAAGAAAATACATCCCATATCCGGACAAATTCCCCCTATTCTTTTGATTCGAATTTTTTACGCTCATGTGCAACATGATTGAGTGGTCTCAATACTGTAAGGATCCTCTAGCTGAGGTAAACCTTTCAGAACGAGACCTTTAAAATTTTCTTTGCTTGTGAAGCACCTTCACATTTTTCTGTGCCGGATCTGGGTTCACTCCAAAAATTGAATACTCATCCTGGGTGACCCAGTTCCGGGGTGGTCCACCGGTAGATGTTTCAGTCGTTGGTCCTGAGAATTCTAAATCTGCCTATTTGTTAAAAATATTTCTTGAGTATCAAAAGGGCACCACGACGATGCGGTACGCTCCACCCTCAGGCTCGGCATCTAAAGAACCAATCAACGAAGGAAGTTTGTCAAAAATTGTAAACAAACCTTGGACGTGGGAGGCAGACCAGGCAATAGCGGAAACACAAAAATAGAGGAAAGTGCCTGAAAGGAAAGAGAAAGTTGACTGGCTGGGGGACCAGGAATCGAACCTGGGTTCTAAGATCCAAAATCTTATGTCTTGCCCCTAGACGATCCCCCAACCGAACAGCCACTTTAAGACTTACGGGTCTAAAGCGTCAAGATCTTTCAAGTTTAGTACACACGCCCGTAGACGATCCAATGCCGGTCATCAGGAACATCAACCATCAGGCGGCTTAAATTCAGTTCTGCGAGGTGAGCAGCCACTTCATCTTCCGTAAATGCCGCCAACAGGGAATGAAAGAAATCCTGCCGTAATCTCTCAGGTTCATGGGCCGCATACTGCTCAACAAGCGCCTGCGCCTCGTCGGGAGAATTCGGACGAAGGAGATCCATGACCACCACAAGCCCACCTGGCTTGATCATTTTTTTTATCTCATACCAAAATCGTAACGGATTGGGAACATGGTGGGCCAAACTGTTCGATATCACGGCGTCCGCTGGAGTAGCCAACCTGACATCTTGAAACCGTTGGGAGAGAAACTTTATTCGATGAGCTAACCCGGCTTGCTTCACTGCCTGTTCCGCCCAGGTGATCATAGGGATGGAAGCATCAATTCCTGTAATCCGACAGGTGGGATGACTCCGGGCCAGGCGAATGGCGATATCACCGGGGCCACACCCCAAATCCACAACATGAGGGCCATCACAGTCCTCATACAGTCGAAGAAAGGTATCCACAAATCCCTGATTTTCTTCTTGAAAATCCGCTTCGGCATAGGCCTGAACCTGAACCGGGTCATCCATAACTTCCGGTTCGAGAACCCGTTCCATCATTGCATATTCCTTTTCGGCAATGTCACGACCCACACTCCATCACCTTGCCGTACCCGTCCTTCGGACAGGACCTGAGCATACAATCGGCTCCATCCGGGATGTTGCCGGTGCGAAATCCGGGAAAAGTCGCCATTCGCAAACCATTGCGCATTATGACGACACGGTTCACAATATTTTGTTAGTTTGATCTGCACCTCTTCTCCAATTTTCAGATGGTCACCTGGTTTCAGCTGTGTCCAATTAAGTCCGGCCACGGTCAAATTTTCTCCCGAGGCTCCAGGATAAACGGTGTGTCCCTCCTGTTGTAAGGCCTCCAGGACCTCAAACGAGAACAGGCATAAGGCCCGATCCGGGCCGCCATGCAACGCCCGATTCCGATGCCCGTCCCCATCCATCCCTTTGAACGTAATCCACGCCTCGGGCACGGGCAGCTTGGGGAGTCCACCTGGAGAACGATTAATTTGATGGAGATATGCGACAGAACCCATAAAAATCTTTATATCACCGGCATACTTGTCAGAGACGAAGAGGATGGTAGCCATCGAACGAAAGGGTGGTCAAGCCGCATTACATCAATCACGAAGACCCGCCATGGTCTTAGGAGGTTATAGTCTGCACAAAGCCCGTGATTTTCTGAAAATAGGAGATTCCCCCAACAAAGGGCACATCATTATGCTCCGCACCCACTATCACAAACCATTGTTTAGGCTCATGTGCTGCATCATAGACCTGCCGCCCCAGGGCCATCGGAACAATGGAATCCTTTTCGCCATGAATCACCAATAGCGGACGCCTGAGCTTGGCCACCTTTTCAGTCAGATTAAAGTCCACATTTAACAACCAGTGGGCAGGCAATCCCATGTAATGGTGGTCCGACATGGCCTGGATAGAAGGAAACGCCCCCTCAAGAATGACCCCGGCCGATGGCCGGAAAATGGCCACCTCACCGGCCACACAAGCGCCCAGAGATCGTCCAAATACTACAATCCGGTTCGCGGCAATGCCACGTTGGTGTAAGACATAGTCATAGGCGGCCAGTGCATCCTGATACATGCCGGGCTCTGAGGGAGTGCCTGTGCTCCGGCCATACCCACGATAATCAAAGATGAAAACAGATAATCCGCGCCGATACAGCTCCCGGATATTGTCTAACCGGTGACTAATATTACCGGCATTTCCATGACACCAGAAAAGCACCGGCCTAGTCGGTCCGGCGTCGACAAACCAGCCGAATATCGTGACTGACTCATCGACCGGAAGCCACACCTCTTCTAAAGGCAGTCCACTGAGACTCACCCAGTTCCGGTCTTCCCAAGAAGAGGGCTGAAATACAAAGACTCCTTCAAACATCGGCCCATTGTAGCAAGGCGGGGACACCAACGCGGATAAAAAATGCTAAAGTAGGGTATTCTTTCAATAGAAATTTCTTTTACCATTCGAGATCCTTCACGATGGCTACTTATGCAATTGGAGATGTACAGGGATGCGTTCAGGCCTTACACCGTTTGATTGAAAAGATTCGCTTCAATCCGGCATCAGATCGGCTCTGGTTCGTCGGGGACTTGGTCAATCGAGGGCCAGATTCCTTGGAAGTGCTCCGCCTCATCAAGCAGTTAGGGAACTCGGCCATCACCGTGTTGGGCAATCATGACTTACATCTTCTGGCGGTGTGGGCCAAGATCACCACTCTTAGTCAAAAAGACACCTTACAATCGACACTCTCGGCTCCCGATGTGGATGAATTGCTCGCCTGGTTGCGATTTCGACCCCTTGCCCACGTCGAAGATGGATATTGTCTAATTCATGCCGGCCTCTTACCATCCTGGTCCATTTCTCAAGCCCTGGAGTTAGCGCGTGAGGCAGAGGAAGCCTTGCGGGATGAGAATTTTCACCAGCACCTACCCGCAATCTATTTTCGAAAAGCTCTCGTGTTTTCTCCTCATCTGAGCCTTGATGAACGAGTAGGCCTCACCACCAATGTCTTGACCCGGCTCCGGGTCTGTACCCAAGAAGGCATTCCTGAGTTCTCGTTTAAGGGGCATCCCGACGACGCCCCTCCGGGGTATATGCCATGGTTCCAAGTTCCCAATCGAGCGACACAAGAGGACACAATTATTTTTGGTCATTGGTCCGCCTTAGGAGTTGTGAAAGGACCACGCGTCTTCGCGATCGACGGTGGATGCGTGTGGGGACGGGAACTCATTGCCCTGCGCCTCGAAGACAAACATCTCTTTCGCGTCACCTGCTCAAAGATTTAATCAGATCACGCGACCCGCCGTGGTATAAAAGGCCAGGCAGTCTCCCCCTTTCCCATACACGCCATATCCCCCTGCTGTTCCCTAAAATTTCACACCACTTCTAACATGTATCTGATGAGATACATTTTGTATCCTTTTAGATACCTAGTGATTCCTTCTTCCCCCTCTGCCCTTGTGTAAGTTTCAATTTTTTTTAGCACCATATAGTGCTTAATAATTATTGGCATTGTCTTCCCAGGATTTATTCAAGTTCTTCAGGCACTTCTCTTGCTTGATTATCTAGTTACAACCGGGAGAGGTAATTGCGATCGAAAGTGAACCATCCTGAAGACTTAAGGAGACCTCACCTCTACATTTTTTTAGAAAGGAATCCACATGATGAAATCCACTCTCCAACAAAGAACCAATTTATCCGCAAATAACCCGCCCCCCACGCACAGAAAAATTCGCCGACGCCACACTCGTATACATTTGGATTCCCTCAGACCGGATCCATTGGCTTACTGCGCCGACACACTCTCTCAATGCCCAAAATGCCAGGGCTTGGTGCATCAAGAGGGTGGAGAAACCTCGAAGGAAACCGTGGTCCGCTGTCTAAATTGTGGGTGGCAACCGCATTATCAGACTCCCATCATTCGTGAAACAGCAGAATCCAGAATGATTCGCTCACTGACCGCCCAGTTTGTTTCAGAATACGAGTGGCATCGCGTACCATAAATTTTTCAGGGCCGCAGTCATCCGGCGCCAGAGCGGTTTTGGCAATAGTTGCACGTCAAGTGAAATTTTCTCCGGTACTCTCAAGAGGCTTTCCCATTCCATCTGAATAGCCTTCCTAGACGGTTTCCGCTCTCGTTCACTTCCTCAGCCCCCATCCCCATAACTTCCTCCTCATTTCCGACCCGGAAATTTCCCGACATATTGTGACGAGCATTCGGTCGGTACTACCCTTGCTTCTTTTCAATATTTGAGTGAGACTTCAGGGTGAAAGTTGCGTATGCGCTTCGACCAGGCAACCGCTAATAGAAAATAGGATTCCTCCTGATGAGAGATCACAGCCAGGGTTGTCGATGCATGGAATCCCCTATTCTTTTCCTCACCAGGAGGAAAAATATGAAGGAAGAATTTTTATACTCAGGCATCCGGCCCTGTAAGCCCTTTGTCATCGTTTCAAATGAATCAAATCAACCATTATCTGACCCATATGGTAGAACAAAGAGCCTCATAATTTTCTCTGAAACACGATGAATAACTTGAGGGCTATTTGCCGCCGATCACCCTACTGGAGGAAGCTTGTCCGGGTGATCGTATGTGTAGGCATTTTTCTCGATCTGTCCACTGTCACCTCTGCGCAGGAAGTCGCCATCCTCAAGTCGGCAGACATCAACGCCTATTCTGAAGCCATTTCTGCATTTACATCGGCCCTCCCGTCCTCTCTTCAGGTTACCAGGGAATATGACCTCAGGGGGGACCTGGCAAAAGGCCGCCAGCTAGCTCGCCGCATTCTCGCATCCAAGGCGAAGGTCGTACTGGCCGTGGGATTAAAAGCAGCTATGGCTGCCAAACTCGAGATTCAGGAAATCCCCGTCATATTTTGTTTGGTTCTTGATCCGGAAAAATATGGTTTGCCGGCAACCAACATGGTCGGTCTCTCCCTGAAGGTCCCGTTTCGCGAAACCCTACAATCCCTCAACGCTTTGGCACCCAAGGTTTCACGCATCGGAGTACTTTTCGATCCGCAAAATACACGCGAGATGCAGAGGCAACTTCTCCATGACGCCAACGCATTGGGAATTAAAATCGTCTCCGAAGAAGTACATCAAGAACAAGATGTCGCTTCCGCACTCAATGCCCTCAAAGATCACATCGACGCCTTGTGGCTTTTACCAGACAGCACCGTTCTCACCGAAAACACGCTGGACTTTCTGATGAGTACGACCTTGGAAGCCAATATCCCCGTCGTGGGTTTTTCCCCCGCGTTAGTGCGTAGCGGCGCCGTTGTCGGTGCGTATTTCGCTTATGCGGACATCGGCACCCAGGCTGCCCAGCTGACTCAACAGTTAGCCAGGAAAACATCCTCATCTTTTTTGGGGACGATGATTTCTCCTGAGCGCGTCCATCAATCCATCAATCAGAAGTCCGCCAGGTATTTGGGCATGTCTTTGACTCCAGACGTCCTGAGGCAATTTGATGAGCGTTTTTAGCCCCCGGCTCCCCCAACCCTCATCGCCTCTCCGAACTGCCCCCACCGCAATGCCGCGTGGCTTTCTCTCATTACGAGCAAAATTTTCATTGTTTGTCAGTTTGGTCATCGTGCTTGCCTGTTCTAGTCTCAGTGGCTACCTCATTCAACAAGAAGCCGAAGTCATGAAAGGCGCGCTTCTCAAGACCGGAATGATTCTGGTTAAAACACTCAACAAAGTCAGCGTCAATAGACTCATCATTCAAGATACCCACTATCTGGAGGCCATGTTGGATGGCGCGTTATCGGCACCAGAAGTTATTTATGCCATCGCACGGGATCAGCAGGGACACGTGTTAGTCCGGAAAACAAAAGGAAAATTAGTGGATACCACAAAGCTGACTCGTGACGAAACGCAGCCCATATTCCCGGATGATTCCCTCACCGAGGGGCTGCTCTCACCAGCTCGCCCAAATTCAAAAATCGAGCCGCTCGTGACCGTCTTACACACCTCACCACTCAAGGAAGGACTTCTCCCCGACAGGTCGGCAGAACGAAAGGGTGCAGAAAAATTCAGCATCGGATCAGAAACCATTTATGATTTGGCCCTTCCGGTCTATCGTCAAGAAAGACGACTCCCGACGATTGACCTCCTGTCCGAAGAAACCCTTCAAGACAGTCGCACGGTTTCCACCATACCGTCCTCCATCATCGGCATTATCCAAATTGGTATCACCACGACACACATGCAACAATCCCTCAACCAAACGGTATGGCACATCGGGCTCCTCACCGTGGGAATCATTCTCGTGGGGATTCTTCTCACAATTCTGTTAGCCAATCGCATCGTCACCCCTCTTCAGCATTTGGCCGTTGCCTCTCGAAAAATCGCTGAAGGAGATTTGTCCGTGACGGTCACGACCGACACCCAGGATGAAGTGGGACAACTCACTACCAGCATCGATCGGATGGCGCGGGCCCTTCAACAACGCGAAGCAGCCATCTCTCATTATGTTCACACCATCACGAAGCAGGTCACGCAACTCAGTACCTTGCACCAAACCGGAATTGTGATCACTTCGACTCTCGATGTCCAAAAACTGTTTTCCACCGTCCTGAAACTTCTTCGCCAAAATCTGGGGTTTCAACGCATGATCCTCGTTCTCCAGAACCCCGGGGACACAAAAGCCAGGGTCTCGGATGTATCAGGTGTGCCTCCGGAATTAGAGCAGCAAATTCGACATCTTGAATTTCCCATTTCTCCAGGAAGCATAGATGAAACCCTTTTGCTCCATGGACGCCCGGTCTTGGCATACGATCTGGAGGAAGTTGCTCATCAGATGAGCCCTCTCATTCTCCCCATCTGTCGAAAAATGGAGGTGATCTCTTTTGTGTGCGCCCCGCTGCTAAGTCATCAACGCGTGCTGGGATATCTGGGAGCCGATCGGGGCCATCAACGTTGCACGCAGGAAGATCTGGATTTGCTTTTGACCATAGCCAGTCACGTGGCGGTAGCCATCGACAACGCACAAACCTATGAGGAAGTTGAAAAGCTCGCTCAAACCCTCGAAGAACGGGTCAAAGAACGCACGCAAGACCTGCAGTCCGCCAATGAACGTCTTCAGGAATTAGACCGGTTGAAGTCTTCCTTCGTGTCGATCGTCTCACATGAACTTCGCACGCCGATGACCTCTATTAAAGGTTTGGTGGAAAACATGTTGGATGGCTTGGTCGGTGATCTGAATGACCGCCAATCATTCTATCTTGAACGGATGAAATACAACATCGAACGACTCACTCGGATGATTAATGATCTTTTGGACCTTTCCCGCATCGAATCAGGCCGCATGGACTTGCACCGGAGCCCCGTCAACATGGGCAGCCTCGCCAGAGAGGTCGTGGAAACGTTGCAATCTCTCGCGCAGGAACGTTCGCTCATTCTCCAAGCCCATATTTCCAATCCCATCGGATTCATCCAGGGCGATCGGGATAAACTCATTCAGATTTTTACCAACCTGATCAACAACGCACTCAAATTTACAGAATCTCCCGGAACCGTGACAGTGGAAGTCAAACAGCGGGACGACGGCATGATTCAAACATGCGTCATTGATAGCGGCTGCGGCATTCCTCTCGATGAACAACAGACGATTTTTGAACGGTTTTATCGTGGGCAATCTTCTGAAATGAAAAATCGCGGAGCCGGCCTCGGCCTGGCTATTACGAAGAGTTTAGTTGAGCTACATGGTGGATCGATTTGGGTAGAGAGTACTCCCGGAGAGGGTAGTCGTTTCTGTGTTATCTTACCCGTTACACCTTCGACCCCACTCTTCTAAAAATTACCAATACGGTCTGTCACACATGTATCTGTTCAGATACAACAGTTATCTAAACAGATACATCATTAATTTTGACAATTTCCTTTTTCTCCAAAAAACAAGCATTTATGTAAGCCTATAAATTGCAGAGTTTTTTGAATGGCTGGAGGAACGTAGGGATATTTCTAGGTGACCTTTTCTGCCAGAATTTTACAATCCTCTGATTCGCCTCCAAAGAAAGGAAACATGTCAACCTTGTTCACGAAGCCGCGCATTTTGCTTGTGGATGACGACACCGACATTCTTCTTGCCCTCTCTGACTATCTTCGCCAGGAAGGCTTTGAGGTGGAATCCGTGGAGACCGGAGGGGCTGCCCTCCAAAAAAGTTCGACATCTTCGTATGATATCGTGCTTCTCGATGTCGGACTTCCAGATCGGGATGGCATTGAAGTGCTCAGCGAACTCTCTCAGACGCACCCACATCTGCCCGTCATCCTGTTGACGGCCTTTACCTCCCTACGAAGAACCGCCCATCCGGACATCCTGGATAAAGCCTTTGCTTACCTCACCAAACCGTACCAACGGCAGGAGGTTAAATCAGCCATTCATCGAGCCTGTTTGGCCCGAAACATCGCGATCGCAGGGTGGCAAGGCTCTATCGCACCCACCCATCCAATTGCCACTTTTCCTTCCCTTCTTCAACCAAGCTCAACGGGGGCTCCCCTCCATGACTCAACGCATCACCCAGTGAACCTCACCGCATATGAGCAGCTGGCAGAGTATGCTCAATTGATGCAATTCGCTTTTAATCATGTACCCAATGGAATCATGGTGGCGGATTCGGATAAACGCTTACGTTTTGCCAATCAGGCGGCTTGCGACGCCTTAGGATATACCCAGGAAGAACTCAAAACCCTTCGCATTCCCGACATTGCCCCCTATCATGACAATGAAAAATTCCAACAATGCCTGGAAAGCTTGAGGAAGGGTCAATCTTTATCCTACCCATCGGTCCACCGCAACAAAAATGGCCAGGAGTTCCCAATTGAGATTTCAGTATACCTGCTCAATTTTCAAGGCCAGGAATTTACCTGCGCGGTGACCCGTCCTGTAGCGGAGAAATCACCTAAGACCTAGAATTTTGTTCGGCACCCAGAGCCTCATACCACTCTTTACGCGGCGGGGTCTGAAACCATGAAACCCGCTTGCAAAGCTCCCATAGTTGAGAATCTGTCCGCAGAAAAAGGAAAGCAAGTCAGAGGAATTGCATAGGACTAATCAGGAAGGAACGAAAAAGCATAAGGGTCTTTTGAGTTTAGCTGAGGAGATTCGTAGGATTATGCAAGGTGAAACCCTCAATGAGCAATCTGGCATTCAGAATGCCTTTCAAAAGTCTGCACAATTGGATATGGCTGTGTCTGTTTTTTTAGCTTTCCTCTGCTTCGCGACAGATCTGAAAGCCCATTCCTTCCTCAATGACCGAAGCAACCGACCACTTGGCATTCTTTCAGAGGAAGAAACGTCTCCAGCCTTTTGATATTGGAGAACTTCTTGCCCCCTCACTCAACCCGGACCCACCATCACAGTCTTTACAAGCTCGTCACAAGGTATTTCAGTTGCCAGGGGGTTATGGTGTTTCCGTGGTCTAACCTGACTGATTTCCACTATGCCCACCAATTGGTTTTATGGAACCCAGCAGGCAGTTTTTCTCGATTATATCAGCACAATGCCAGCATGCAGACCAATTCCAACTAGCACAATAGGTCCTCATTCCCCCTTTACCAGTAAACAATTGATCGTTTGAACCTTGGGGAGTTTTCCCCCCGGTTCCTCAAAAAGCCAAAATCGTCAGGAACTCTCTGTCCCCTGCTGAATGCCTTTTTGTTTGAGGAGCCGGGAAAGATAAGTGCGTTGAAGTCCAAGGAGTTCCGAGGCTTTGGTTTGGCTCCAGTTGCTCCGACGCATGGCCTGCTCCAGAATGCGGGTACCAAACCGGTCCAGGGATTCATGATAGGGCAGGTTGTCGATCTCATCGAGTTCGTCTTTTCCTCCCCCCAATCCCAAGAGATCAGGAGAAATTTCTTCCTCCACTCCCAACACCACTGCTCGAGCAATCGCATTGTCCAGTTCCCGAATATTGCCGGGCCATGCGTAGCATCGCATCGTTTTAATGGCAGACTTGGAAAAACTCCGCTTCCGTTTTTTCATTTCCCGCATGTGGCGTGCTAAAAAATATTCGGCAAGCGGTATGATATCTTCTGGACGATCCCGCAATGGTGGCAATAACAAGTTCACGACATTCAGCCGGAAATACAGGTCTTCCCGAAAGGTCCTCTCCTTAACCGCTCGCTTCAGATCCTTGTTGGTGGCCGCAATTACCCGAATGTTGACGCGAACCAATCGCGTCCCACCCACCCGGGGAAACTCATGATCCTGAAGCACCCGGAGTAATTTAGCCTGAAGCCCCAGCGGCATATCCCCAATTTCATCAAGGAAAACCGTTCCCCCATCCGCAGCTTCGATTTTCCCCTTCTGGAGAGAATCTGCCCCGGTAAACGCCCCCTTTTCATGCCCAAAGAGTTCGTTCTCCAAAAGGGTTTCCGTGAGAGCCACGCAATTAATGATGCTGAAGGGCATATCCCGCCGGTCGCTCCATTGGTGAATGGACCGAGCAAACAATTCCTTCCCCGTCCCACTTTCTCCCAGCAGCAACACCGTGGCATCAGCTTCGGCAGCCCGTTTTGCCAACTCCACCATTGAATGCACCTGAGAACTATTCCCCACGATTTGGCTATACCGGCTTTCCACCTCGGTACGCAACGCGGCCACCTGCCGCCCTAATGCTTCCCGCGTGAGGACCTTTTTGAGGACAATGGCCAGATGGTCCAGCTCAATAGGCTTTGTGAGAAAGTCATACGCTCCCGCTTTCATGGCTTCAACGGCTTTGGAAATTGTGCCATGAGCCGTCATGACCACCACAGGCAACGGGAGGCACTCTCCTCCCCCAAATGTCTGAGAATCAGCCTCTCCATTTTTTTTCACACTCATTTTGGCCAATTGGTGCAACACTTCCATGCCGGCCATCTGTGGCATTTCCAAATCCAACAGCATGAGGTGAGGAAAGTCCTGCTCATATTTCTCCAACGCTTCTTGGCCGTTTCCAGCGGAAATCGTGTCATAACCCAAGGCCTCTAAGCGGTCTGTAAGCATGAGGACAATGTCGGGATGATCATCGACAATGAGAATTTTCTTTTTCATGAGGGTTCTCCTCCTAAAGCCCGCACCTAATTTCCCCTGTCCATAATTTCCCAGCCACCTGAGAATGCCTCACCTACGCAGCGCCTCCAGGACGGCTGCGGCCAAAAGCGGAACCATCAATTCATGATGGCCGGTCAGCGCATAACCTTTTCCACCTTTTTGGGTTGGCCGCTTCACGACGTTGGTCATCGGCCGGTAGTGCGGGAGAAAATCCATATTCACCGTTGTGATCTGCTTTAAGGCTCGTCCCAGATTCCGGCCCAACGTCACGGTTTTGAGAAAGACTTCCGGCATCATGACCGCCGATCCCAAATTGATATACACGCCCCCTTCCATCTTCGACACCACTGCGGCCAGCTTGCGAAAATCCAATAACGAGCCGCCACCAATCGCTTCGCCGTTTGCCTGGGGATGCATGTGAATAATATCGGTTCCAATCGCCACATGCACCGTGACGGGAAGACCAAGTTGCGCACCGGCCGCCAGCAAACTCCTTCGCCGATGTGGAAATTGCTTGGGGTACTTCAAAAGATACCGGCCGACCGCTTCTCCAATGCCCAAACCCTCTCGCCATCCCTGTACAATCGCCTCATTTAAAATGCGTCCCGTATCTTCTGCCATGCCAAATCGTCCGGAATCAATTTCAGCTTCGACCTCCTCCGAGGTTTGCCCCAGGTAGGCTATCTCAAAGTCATGGATAATGACCGCTCCATTCATGGCCACAGCCGTAATCACACCCTTGCGCATCAGGTCCACGATAATGGGATTAAGACCGACCTTGGTCGGATGGGCGCCCATGCCGAGGATCACCGGTTTTCCCCGTCGCCTGGCATCAACAATCGCCGTCACCACGGCTTTGAAAGTTTTGCCCGCTAAAATATCCGGTAAGGTTTTAAGGAAGGCTTGAAAGGAACCAGCACGCTGCCAAGGTGAACCAAAATCCGCCAATTGCACTTTGGAATGACGGGTTTGAAGCGGGTAAGTGCGAAGCCGGGCGAGATTCAGCTTCGGAGACGTACCGGTCGGCGATGATTTAGCCCTGGTCACCAAAGAGACGCTCTTCAATAAATTCGCACAACACGTGACCCAGCGTAATATGACATTCTTGAATACGTGCCGTCACCGAAGAAGGAACCCGAAAACAATAATCGACGAGATCTCCGACTTTACCCCCCGTGGCGCCTGTCCAGGCGACGGTGACAAGGCCACGGTCCGTGGCCGCTTCCACACCACGGATCACGTTCAGGGAGTTCCCGCTGGTGCTAATGGCAATAGCCACATCTCCCTTGCGGCCATGCGCCTTTATTTGCCGGGAAAAAATATCAGTGTAGTCATAATCATTGGCAATACAGGTAATGGCAGCCATATCGCAGGCCAACGCCAGGGCAGGAAGGGGATCCCGATCGCGTCGGTACCGACCCACAAACTCCGCGGCAAGATGTGAGGCATCCGTGGCACTCCCACCATTCCCAAAAAGCAAGACCTTTCGGCCTTCACGAAATGCGCGGATCAGCAATTGACCAACTTCAACGACACGATCCGCGTGGGTCCGGATAAATTCATTTTTGACATCGGCACTGGTTTCAAAGGCCTGGATGACCGCCTCAATATCCATCGTGGCCGATTCTATCAGGATAGGAATCAAATTTCACACTGTGTGAAGAGAAATACCGGGATTCCCAGTTGAGAGCATAATATCCGGCATCGGTTTTCTTGCCGGGCTCATCAACCGATGATATAGTCGACCCATTGTGAGTGCCCATATCCCCACCAAAGCACTCCTACTCGCCATTCAAGCCGACCCTACGTCCGCCATCGCCATTATCCGGCACTTGAATCCTGACATGGTCTGCTTTTTTCTACACGAGTCCCATAAGCAGGTCGTGGAATCTCAGATCCCTCCGTCCTTGTCACGCATGCCCCAGCGCTGGGACTGGATCGTCACCCCTTCCCCTACAAGTTTTTCTGCATGCCAGAAAGCCCTGGCTCACGGGCTAGGCCCTTTGTTAACGACCTGGAACGTGATGCCCGGGGAACTGGTGATTGATATTACCAGCGCAACCGTTGGCATGGCTTCCGCCATGGTGCTGACAGGATTTCCCTTTTCCACCAAAGTGCTGTCGTTTCCCGGCCATCCTTTTCCATCTGTAGACCAGGCCGTTGAAACGATCACCAAATTGTTGTCGCAGTCTGAAGCCTCTGCCAATCCTTGGGACGAAGAGGCACCGCATCTGCGAAACGAGACGTGTTACCATTTCAATCATGGCTCGTATGATGCCGCCGCTAAAGGGTTTCACACATTGGAACATCGCATTAGCGGCGGGCTGAAACCCTTTTATCGGGCCCTGGCCGATGTGGCACAGGGCTATGGCCTGTGGGATCAACTCCTGTATCGTTCCGCCTGGGAAAAATTAAAAGGCGGGATCAAAGCCTTGGAACTGGCCTCCGTGTGGGGTGGCCCTCCAGGCATGGATCGCCTCATTCACTTCCTCAAGGCAAACCTCACGTTCCTTGAACGAATCGTGCTCGATTCGAAAGATATTAAGCCGGCGGTGGCTCTCGACTTATTGGCATGGGCAAAACGCCGTGGAGATCGCGGGCAGGATCTGGAAGTTGCCACTCACGTCCTCCTGCGAGCCTTGGAAGCCTTTAGTCAATCCCGTTTGTATACCCAGTATCACCTGAAAAGTTGGGATGTGAATCTGGAGCAACTCCCTGAGGATTTGCGAGAAACCTGTCGCAGGCAATATCTGAATGAAATTGATGGGAAATATCGCCTTCCTATGCAGGCACAATTTCAGGCGTTGGCTGCGCTTGGAGATCCTATGGGGCAACGCTTTGTCACCGATTGGTCTAAAATGAAATCCTTATTTGATGCCGCGGATCATGCGCTACTGGGTTACGGATTTGAACCCATAAAACCCGAACGCTACCACCAGCTCTATGACCTGGTGATAAAATTAAGTGGCGCGGCCCCCACCGACCTTCCAGAATTTCCCACCATGAATGTGTAGGGGAGGCGACCGGCCGGAATGGAGGTTCGGGTCTATTATGAAGATACAGATTGTGGAGGAGTGGTATACTACGCCAACTATCTCAAATACTTTGAACGAGCTCGAACCCATTACCTGGATAGCCATGGCCTGTCGGTTGCCGCATTAATACAAGAAGGAACTGAATTTCGCGTGATACACGCTGAACTTTCCTATCGATCCGCCGCTACCTATGGAGACATCCTGGAGGTCGAGACCACGGTAGGGGCCGATCGACGAATTTCTCTCACGTTTTCCCATGTCATTAAAGATCGCACCAGCAAAAGATTGATCGTGGAAGGATCGGCAACCCTTGTGGCAGTGGATACCAACGGCAAAATCAAACGCCTCCCACCTCCTATCCTGAAAGTCCTGGGCCTCCCCTTAGGGCTCACTACCTCCTGAGATCGCATTCCTATGGCTCTCCCCAATTCTCGACAACCGGGAATGCTGCTGACGTTTCCTCGGCTACTCTATGCGGAAGCCTTGAGACTTCAACAATCTCTGGTCACCCAACGTCTGGAGGACCGTCGTGCAGACACGCTGGTATTGACCGAACACGAACCTGTCATCACATTGGGGCGAACAACCAAGCCTGAACATTGGGAGCCTCGCTGGACCGAACTGCAGCATATGGGGGTCCATCTTCATCAGACCGGGCGTGGCGGGTCTGTAACCTATCATGGCCCCGGGCAGCTAATTGGATATCCGATTTTACGACTTCGAAATTTCTGTCCTGGCCCCAAAATCTATGTCCAGCAATTGGAGGAGGTCCTGATTCGCACCTTAGGGGAATGGGGGATTGCCGGATGTCGGCATGAATCGTTTCGGGGGGTGTGGGTGAAAACATCCCCCACGTGCAGAGAAAAAATTGCCTCCATCGGCGTACGAATTTCCCGTGGGGTAACCATGCACGGATTTGCCTTAAACGTGAACATCGATCTCCAACCGTTCACTCTCTTGGCGCCATGTGGGATTGAAGGCTGTACCATGGCTTCCATGGCAAAAAATCTTGGGAGAACCATAGATTCACACAGGGTGCGGACACAAATCGCCCATCACTTTGGGGAAATTTTTGGCATCACCTGGTTAGAAGAGAATGGACCAGGGTACGGGCAGGAAACAGGATGAGAGGCAGAACATTGGAAGGGTTTCTCCCGTTGTCAGGCAGGCACAAGGAGGGTAATTAAGGAGAAAGCCTGTATCTGCTCATTTGTGACAGCTTGGAGGCTTCAGACTCCCCAACCGCCGCTCACGTGCAGATTGGCTCCCGTTACGTATCGAGCTTCGTCAGAAAGAAAATAACGAACGGCTTGGACGGTATCCTCAACCTGACCAATATATCCTGCCGGAATTTTCTTAGCCATGCCATCCAGCTCTCCCGGTGGCGCGCTTCCGGAATCGATAAATCCCGGTGAAATCGCATTCACAGTGATGCCATCAGAAGCCAGCATTTTCGCCAGAGTCCGGGTCAGAATGAGCACACCGGCCTTAGCAATATAATGAGCGGTCACATGCGGTTGGGCTTCCATTTTGTCCGCGTTGGCCATGCTGAAGGAAATAATGCGTCCAGATTTTCTGGCTTTCATCCCCGGCGCCACGGCCTTCGCGAGATAAAAGATCGGGTGAAGATTATTTGTGAACATGTCCGACCATCCTTCAACAGTCTCTTCAAACAGTGAAATGCGATGGTAGGGCCCTGCCCCGTTGATCAGCGCATCGATCCTGCCCCAGACATTTTCCACATGCTGAACAAGCTGTGATGCCGCAACAGGGTCGGAGACATCGCATTGAATGGCCAACGCCTTTCCACCCCGTCCCTCAATGCCACGTTTGACTTCCTCAGCTTCCTGCTGACTGGTCCGATAGCAAAGAGCCACCCTCCAACCCTTGTCCGCCAAGTCCAGCGCGATACCCCGCCCAATTCCTTTGGCTCCGCCGGTGATCAACACCACACGGTCAATCATTTCTTCTCTCTCCTATAATGTGCGCGTGCCCACCCTGCGTATTCAAAAAGAATTATTGTTCCTTTATTCGCGATTGGTCAATCGCTTGGCCAGCTCCTGCAACACATTTTTAGTCCGAGAAGAGAACATCTGATTCTGCGGATCTTTCGAATCCCGGATACACGTGTGAAGATCCTCCACCGTATCAAGATCACGAAGTTCCGGTAGGATTTTTAACGAGAGGCCCAGCATTTTTACCTTCTGCTCTGTGAGGGCATACACCTGCCCCGTGGACCACGGTATGTTCTCAAACAGTTCCGGCACGGGTGTGCGCAGCCCGATTAAATAATACCCGCCATCCATGGTGGGACCTAACACGACATCATGATCGTGAAGACTGCCGAGTGCCATTGTGAGAAGCGGACCATTTATGCCGGGAATATCCGTTCCAATGACCACAACCGAACGGTATGGGGAACCGAGCGCTTGCTTGAATGCTGCTGCCATGCGCGTTCCCAGATCGCTCCCTATTTGATCCCAGACCGGAATCTTGAATCGAGCCTCCATGGCCCGAAAAAATGGATGATGGGGAGAGGGCGTTCCGGCCAGGATGCAATCATAGCCCCTGAGAGATTGGCATCGCTCCAGGATATCTAAGACGAGACTTCCGTGGAGACTGGCTGCCTCATCAGGCGTGAGAGGCGGGCACAGGCGTGTTTTGACTTGACCGGCAACCGGTGCCTTCGCAAAGACAATAATCGCCGAGGTCGCAGGCGGGAGAGATCGACGTCTCCCACCCTGGCTCTGGTGTGCTGGACGTGATCGACGTACAGCTGGGTCGTTACCGGACGATGTCATAATACTGCTGGAGACGACGCGGATCCCATCCTAGCCAATACCACGCGCGGAGCGTCCACATGCGCACGATGGTGCGGAGAGGGCCCTGCTGTTCCCACCGCCGAAACGAGGTAATGACCTTCACCCGCAGAGACGCGATCGTGCCAACTCGCTTCAACCGGCTGCTGAATTCAATATCTTCCATAAGAGGAATATTCGCAAAGCCCCCCAACTTTTCAAACACGGAACGTCGCACAAATATGGTTTGATCGCCGGTGAAGATCCCCGACCAGCGTGAGCGCAGATTCATAAGCCGGCTCACCATCCATGCATACCCGGTATCCTGTGGGAAACGTACATCAAACCGGCCGCCGACACACTGCGGATCATCCATGGCGTCTGTTATCACTTGCCTGGCATTGTCTGGCATTTGGGTGTCAGCATGCAAAAATACTAAAATTTCGGAGTCGGCCAGAGCGGCCCCGGTGTTCATTTGGGAAGCCCGCCCACATGGACCGGAAATGATTCGATAGCGGGAGTCGGATGTCGATTCCAGCATCTTCCTGGCCATATCCACGGTGCCATCCCGACTTCCTCCATCTACCACAATAATTTCTTCGAACC
The DNA here is from genome assembly GCA_020632595.1 of Nitrospiraceae bacterium. Taxonomy (NCBI): domain Bacteria; kingdom Pseudomonadati; phylum Nitrospirota; class Nitrospiria; order Nitrospirales; family Nitrospiraceae; species Nitrospiraceae bacterium. The sequence goes on from JACKFF010000005.1 coordinate 21,413, forward strand.
CCAGCGGTATTAAGACGGGCAACAAAGCCGGCAAAGCTTTCTGTTCATTCAAAACCGGAATGATCACGGCAATGCCCATGAAAAACCTAATGGCTGCCACACAATGAGAAAAACTAAAAACTCAGAACGTTGGGCTACGAGCCGGCGGGTTTCTTGGGGTTTTTGAACATAAAAAACACGACGACCCCGATCGTGCCCCAGTAAATGAGATACTTATGCCAAAATAACACTTCCCCAAAATGCATAAATGCCATCGCGCAAAGCAGAGACAACGCCATCACCGTATAACGGACAGTGAGGTTGTCCACGGAGGAATAGGCCCACATGGCCATTCCTGAAAAATAAATAATCATGGGGAAGATGCTGATTTCGGCACCGGTACTGGCGGACAGAAAAACCTGCAAAAACCCGATAAAGACCATGGCAGATCCCACCATACGCATGGCCACCTGCATCTGCAGATTTTCTTGATCTTCCGGGTCCTCATCCCTGACCGGCGGACGGGGAGGCACTGGCTTGGGGGCAACAGGGTCGGTCGACTGCGGTTGTTCGGTTTCTGTACTCATAGTTACCACTTAAAATGTTTGCTGAGTGTGAGACCCTGCTGAAAATAGGACGACCCCAACGCCGATCCATATAACTGCGTGGGGATATCCCGCATCTTCTCATAGACGACTTTAAAAAACGTCTGTCCGTCATGAATACGGAAAGGCACATCATGAGGGCGGACCTCCAAGACCACCTGGGTGCCTTTCCGGCTGCGGTTGGCATAGCCAAACCCGGGATCGAAGAACCCCGCATAATGGGTTCGCAATTCCCCGCAGGCGGCTTCATATGCCACCATTTCCGATGAATAGCCAGGTGGAACCTGGATTCGTTCTTTGGAGGCCAGGATATAGAACTCTTCCGGCTCCAAGAGCATCGTGGCGGTGGCATTGCGTTTTAGCGGTTCCCAAAAATCAGAGGCGGCGTAATGGCCCACCAGACTGAGATCAATAACATGACTATTCTTTTTTGCCCGGTACCCCACAATCGACTCGGAATGGTCGCTCGATCCTTGCAAATCGACACTTAAAAACAGACCGTTGTTTACCCGGAGTTCCCTGGCCGTTAAGGGCAGATCCGTTTTCCCGGAATCTCCATTATGATAGAGCAAGGGGGTCTTACGATGAACGGCTCGCAACCCTGAATCCGAGACCATGGGTTTCCCAGACAGTAATCGTAACTGGTTGAGGGCCAGTCCAGCCTGCACACGTATGGTAAACGACCGGGGCACGATTTCCAAAAATAACGGGCCTTCATATCCGGCGCGGATTTCATCAAAGCCCATATGGAGATCCGTCACCACGCGGGTAAAAATATCCAACCTCCCCGTGGAACTTTTTGGATTGGTTCGACCGCGGATATCCTTAGGCAGCTTGACCCTCTCCATCAAAGGGACGAGATAGACATGGCCTTTTTCCAGAATGGCACCATTGGTCAGATCCATATCGTACATCACCATATCGGACCGGTAGAGATCCTCAATCGTAAACTGGGATTGCTGATCAGAGGGTTCTGGCAGAAAACTGCTCAGGAGACGGTAGGCCTTCGTTCCCAGTCGTAAATCGAGACTGGCCGGTTGAATTTGCCGGGAGGTAATGGGCACATCGGCCCGGATCACCTGCTGACGAACCAGCGCACGAAGGTGTTGAAAGGACAGAATGCCCGTCTTCTTAGAATCGACCATTAATAGTCATCCATGGCGCCGGCACCGCACATATCCTGGGATGCAGGGGCGCCGACCATGGGAAGTTCGCGCCCGTTTCCCGATGTCGGCTGAGGATAATGATAGGTTTTATTTTCGTAATTTTTTAATACCGCCCCGTTCTCATCCAAATTCAATAAATAATCGTTAGGCAACAGCGGAATCTTTCCGCCACCGCCTGGCGCATCAATGACAAAGTGGGGAACGGCCATGCCACTCGTATGCCCCTGAAGGGATTGAATCATTTTCAACCCCGTTTCTACCGAAGTCCGGAAGTGATTCGTCCCCTTGGTGAGATCGGCTTGATACAGGTAATAGGGTTTCACTCTGGCCAACAACAGTTGATGCATCAGCCGTTTCATGATTTCCGGGTCATCATTGACACCTTTCAGCAAGACGGTTTGAGCTCCCAGAGGAACCCCGGCATCCGCCAACCGACCACAAGCCTCCTTGACCTCCGGCGTCAACTCATCCGGATGGTTGAAATGCAAATTCATATAAATGGGATGGAAGCGCTTAACGATCTCACACAATTCCGGAGTAATGCGTTGCGGGAGGGTCCCTGGCACCCGGGTCCCAAACCGAATCAATTCTAAATGGGGGATGGACCGAAGGCCTTTCAGAATTCTCTCAATGAGACGATCAGGCAGCAATAACGGGTCACCGCCGGACAGGATGACATCCCGTACTTCAGTATGCTCTCGGAGGTACGCCACCGCTCGATCCAGCTCACCCTTTTTAAGAAACCCCGGCTTCCCCACCAGTCGCTTTCTCGTGCAAAACCGACAATAGATTGGACATTGGTTGGTCACCATCAACAACACGCGATCAGGATATCGGTGGACCAAATGAGGAACCGGGCTATCCGTATCTTCTTCCAACGGATCGTCCGGGGCATCAATATCATCCAATTCGATGGCTTCGGGAACGACCTGCTTCCAGATCGCATCCCCTTTACTTTTAATCGTGGCCAGCACTGTCGGGGTAATTCGCATTGGATAGGGCCCGACGACGGCTTCCACCTCCTTGGGATCGACCCCAAGATACTTGGCTAAATCCTTGGGTTTGGTGATACTTGCGGCGAGGACCTTTTTCCAATCATCCATAGCTTAATGATTCCTTTCATCAAGGTTGCTGGAGGGTGGCTTGGTGGCTTCCCCGGAGGGAGTTCCATGGTCTTCGTAGTCGTCCAGATATGCCAAGATATCGGATGTCTCCGTCAACACCGTTTCTCCATGCACCAACACCGGGACGTAATTCTGTCCCGAGATTTCATACAAATTTTTCCGGAAAGGTCGAACATCAGGCACAACTTCATCTTCATAGGGCAGACCCAACTCAGCCAACCTCTCGCGGACGACTTGGCATTCCGGGCACCATTCCGTGTGATACAGTTTCATGCGGTTAAGAGTATCAGACATGTCAACTAGGGGTCTTCCCCATGAGAGAAAAAATACACTAGGCCCGAAAGAACCAGGAAATCTGGGCCTTATGGGCTGAGGTGACTAACCATGATGGAACAGGGAGCCATGACCGCATCCCGCATGCCATGAATAATTTTTTTATCTTTGGGACACACCGTCGCCAGAACACCGCCCAGCTCGGCCTGTCCCTCGGTCACGAAATAATACGGAGATAAGCGCGCCCGTCCTTCCATACTGACGACGTCACCGGAGTGGCTGTCATAATATTCAACCATAACCAGTCGCCCTTTGTGAAATGTTTGAAGAATCGAAGGGCTCGTCTCAAATTGATCCAGAGCATGGGATACGACCTCTTTCCATTGGACTTGCGACATATCATGCCCGATGGAAACGCCCCGGCTCCCCCAAGCCTGGTCGGAAAATCCTGACACTTTGATGACATACTGACGTTCTTTTTGGGTGGCATCTCCCAACCACTGCCAATCCGACACCGCACGATTTCCATGACGCAAGCCGGGAATTACCGCAGATGGCGGAAGGGGTCTGGGATCCAAAATCCAGGTCTCGGGAATGAGGGCACGAAGACAGTCATACGTGTCGGATTTCAATTCGCGTTCCCAAAATTTCTCCAGCATCGGATGGTGAAACAAGGCTAGAGCCAGCTTTTCCTCCATCCAGGGCTTATATGGCGGGGTGACCACAACCCGGCCTTTTTTGGCACTGTAGGCAATCAATTCCCCTTTGGGAATATTTTTCAAATCAAACAACTCATAGAACCGGTAAACCACCGAAAGAGGCTGTTCCTGTCCCTCATGGTGAATCCAAAGACCCTCTTCCGTAAATCGAATATCACGGGGATGCCCGCAATAGGCCTCCCAACCTTCCTGCCGGAGTTGTGTCACCACCCACTGCATTTCGGCGCGATAGGCATCAGCTTCATCCGAGACGACAATGGCCACCCGAGGAGGCTGCCCGTGCAATGCCCCTCGTAACATTCGGGAAAACCCTTGAACCAATCCGTCCGCCTGCGGCCACACAGGAAAACCCTGCTGGGCATACATCCGACTCAAGCTGCCGGTTAAGCCAATCCCTCCAGGGACGGAATCAAGTTCCGTCAGGGCCATGGCACCATTGGTGGGAATAAGATCGGGACGAATGACACCTGGGAGGTGATTTTTGAATCGATTCATCCGTGCAAGGGCCAGAAGATCCTCCGGCTTTCCAATATCCAAATATTCATGAACCCACGCCGGTTGCAGACCTTTCAGGCTTTCAAGATACAACCGGTTCAAGGCCTGGTAGAACACCAATAGATGCTGACCTAATGTTTCAAAAAACTTGGCTTCCTCGGTGGAAAGCGAAAAGGGTCCGCATGCCACGCGCCAATGATCATCCTGCCCGTTAATAAATAAACCGTCTTTGATCAGCCTTTCCCGAAATAGAGGATAGGGGCTGTCAGATGTCGACGGACTCAACGGCAGAATGGGGCCGGATTGTTCTACGTGGGAAGAAATAACCGATCCTGGGTTAATCGTGGAAGACGGGTGAAACGGACGGGACACGCTGACGTCCTTCACTCGTCGATCACAAGAGGTTGGACCTGCACGAAATACTTCAATTCGGGCCTAACATGAAAAGCTTGGACCTTGATGACGGCCCTTTTGCTAGAATAGGGAGGATCGTAGCACGCTCTCTTGAAACCAGACAAGGCACGCCCCCGAGGGCAATGGCGGGCCAAGTCGCCATGAAAGTTATTCGCCTATGCCGCAAGCCATCCCCGTCATTCCTGGCCCACAGGTTGTTCCCTCCGCTGTCTGTTTTCGATGCGACGTCTGCTGTCGCTTCCCAGAACAAGACAGCACCCTCAGACCGTACTTTACTAAAGAAGAAATTCGACAGGCGGTCACGCATGGCATCTCTCCCTCTTCCTTTCCTGATCATCGGGGTAGTCAGATTCAAGTCGTCCGAAATCCCAATGATGAAGGATTTCTCTGCCCGGCATTTGATCCCATCACACAACACTGTCGCATTTATGAGGTTCGTCCTCTGGACTGCCAATTGTATCCCTTTGCGCTCATGTGGGATGCTCAACACGAGAAGGTCGTGCTTGGTTGGGATCCGTTGTGCCCGTTTCTTCTCGAGCAAGCCGTGGAAGAAAATTCTCTCAGGAGAGCTGGCCTAGAACCTTCGGAACGGACCCTTCCAAAGACGTTCATGGAACAGGCCCAAAAAGTTGCGACCTATCTGGAATCTGATTATGTTCTACATTGCCTTGCCGTTCATCCTCGATTAGTGACTCCGTTTCAACCGGACGTCGTCGTGTTGCACACCCTCGACCGCCTGACCGCGACTCTTCGGTCCTCCGATTCGAACGACATGAGATGACGGCCACGGACTCGCCCTTTTTCCATTGATCCTTCATCCCGTATAACGATCTTTCATGTCCATCCATCTCAGTCCTTTGACCATCAACGATCAGTCTCGTCTGAACCAGGCCATTGCCTCCACAAGTATCGGGGGGAAAACTCCCTTGAGCACCTGGTCATTTCCACCGCATTATATCTGGAAGGACCTGTTCACCTTTTTCTGGACGGACATTGACGGGTGGCTGTGCCTTTTCGCGGAATATTCCGATGGGATCTTTATGCCTCTTCCCCCCGTCGGGCCCTATTCTGCAATCGGATCCTCCTCCGGCAACCCTCTCAAAGACGTGCTGAGTCAAGTGACGGCATACATGGTGACCCGGAATCGTGGATCCAGCGTTACGCGAATTGAAAATATTCCCGCTGAATTAAAAGAAGAAATTCAACAATGGGGATACAATCTCCTACCAAAGGACTCCGATTACCTCTATCGCACCTCCGATCTCATCCAACTGAAAGGAAATCCCTACAAATCCCAACGCGCCGCATGCAATCGCTTTATTCGCGGGCACCGCATCCGGATTACCCCCTACCGGATCATCGATCGTGATGAGTGCTTCGCCCTTTTTCACCGCTGGATCCATCAAAAGGACGATATCCCAATTTCCCGAATAGGACCCAACGAGGATGTGGCTCGCCTGATGCTTCGAGATGCCGCCCATGCCCACCGAGTAACACTCCAGGAATATCGTGAACTCGGTCTCACCGGGCGAATCGTCCGGGTGGATGAAGCGGTTAAAGCGTATACGTTCGGGTTCCCACGCTCATCGGAGGTGTTTTGCGTCTTGCTGGAGGTGGCAGATCGATCAGTCTATGGTTTAGCCCAGTATCTTTTTCGTGAATTCTGTCGCGAGTTTCAGGCATACCCATTCGTAAACACTATGGATGATTCAGGGCTACCGGGTTTAGCAAAGACAAAACTGGCCTATCATCCCTTTCAATTAGTGTCCAACTACATTGCCCAGCCCTCATGAGTGATCAGGATCTCTCCCCGTGGAGTGCTGGATAAATCCTCCGGCGTCGTGGTCGTCCCTTGGTCATGCTCACGCTTTCACCTGTACGCTACGCCTGCGAACAAGCGCTTACGCCTAACGAACGTCGCAAGCCATACTGCGGCCATCCCTTCGCATGACTGAGGGCGGGACTGGATTGACCTTTGAACCTTCCTTTCTTGCTCTTGATGGTCCCGCCATCAACGGGGCAGGAGGTGAACCGGTGAAAATTTTGAATTTTTCAACAATCTCCCATGGAAATGCATCGATCACACTTGCAGGTTGTCCTCCCTGAAATGACACCCGTATAATGCCCCCTTAGCCGTCCATGTGTTTTGCTGTTTCATTTCTTAATTTGGATGAGAGGTTATGAAGGGTCTTGAATTCGGTATTGAACAATTCCGGGTAACTGAGGAGCCGTTCTATCAAGAAGTGAACGGGGAAATCGATCTGTTCACCGTGGGTGCCAAAAACAAAATACCTGTGATGTTGAAAGGCCCCACTGGATGCGGGAAAACCCGGTTTGTCCAGCATATGGCGCATCGACTCAATCGGCCCTTGATTACCGTCGCGTGTCATGAAGATCTGACCGCCTCAGATTTGATCGGACGCTACCTGTTGAAAGGGGAAGAAACCGTATGGGTGGATGGCCCGCTCACCCTGGGAGTCAAGCATGGCGCCCTTGTCTATCTGGATGAAGTGGTCGAAGCCCGAAAAGATACCACCGTGCTGATCCATCCCTTGAGTGATGACCGGCGGTTTTTACCCATCGAGAAAAAAGGGCAGATGATTCAGGCCGTGGATGATTTTTTGCTGGTGATCTCGTATAACCCCGGATATCAAAGTGTCTTAAAAGAATTAAAGCAAAGCACCAAGCAGCGTTTCATGGCTATTGAATTTGGGTATCCCCCCAAAGACATCGAGACCAGGATCGTGGAGCATGAAGCCAAGGTTTCCAGGGACGTGGCCATCCGCTTAGTCAAATTGGGTGAAAAGGTACGAAATCTCCGTAACCATGGCCTGGAAGAAGGTGTCAGTACCCGACTATTGATTTATGCAGGGACCTTGATGCAACAAGGCGTGGCCCCCGACCGGGCTTGCGATGCCGCTATTACCCGCCCGATTACGGACGATACCGATATGCAACGCAGCATTCAGGAACTCGTCAAGGCAATTTTTTAATCCGAACTGCCCAACAAGCGACAACCCCCGCCTTCGGACAGTCCGTGACGCTCAAAAAGAAATGTAGACGGCGTACTCCAGTCTCTGGAAGTCTTAAAAAACCCCTCCTGATAAGACCGGCCAATTGGATCTTTTTTTAACAAAAATCCATGCACTTCCTACCACCGCTCAAACTATCCCCAACTTAATTGAAGAAGATCCGGGGTTCCGCTGCTAGTCTGTTTGGCAGTAAAATCCCTTCCATTTCCTGACCTGACTTGATTCGACTGGGACTCCAAAGGCGTTGACCAGCGTATTCGATAAAATGGCCTTCATGCCCTTCATTCCAGGCTTCGGTCAACCGATACGGTCAATGGATTACCGGCACACATCATCCTCAGATGCCCTCAACAGAAACAGAGATCGCGGTATGAAGCCAAAAATCACCAACCACCCCATGTATACCCTGCTTCGAGAGGGAAAAATTACTGAATTCAATGCGCGGTTTAAGACTGGAGAGAAGCCTGAGCTGAGTAATTACGATTTCCGGAGTGTGGATCTGCGCGGCATTGAAGTGGCAGGAATGGATTTCCGGGGAAGTTATTTCCGGCAGGCCGATCTTCGAGGAGTAGATCTCTCTCAATGCAATTTGGAAGGGGCCAGCATTCACGGCACCAAGATCTCCGGCACGCTCTTTCCCAAAGAACTCAATGCCCAGGAAATTCTTCTCTCGAACCAGCAGGGCACGCGTATGCGCTACGGCGTATAAATGCTTGTTCTGCTCCGCCTATCACGCAGCAGCATTTCCTCTACGACAGCATCCCACAAACGACAAAGCGCTCCAGGACCCTGTTCCCTCGCACAGGCTCATTCGTTGACACCTTTCGCTCCCCAACTTACACTGCTTTTCCCAAGAATCGGGAAGGAAAGTCTCATGCATCAGCCCCAGAACATCATCGCCATCGTCTATGACTTCGATCATACGTTGAGTCCGCATTACATGCAGGATCACACGATTCTCCGGCACGCCGAACTTGACCCGTCCACATTTTGGAAAAGCTGCACGGCTCTGATCGAAGCCCGGGATTACGATCAGGAGCTGGCTTATATGAAACGGATGCTGGAAGAACCCCGGATCCGGACGCTTTCGAATCAGGACCTCCGTGGCATGGGCAATCAATTATCCTTTTTCCCGGGTGTCCCCTCGTTTTTTGAAGAGCTCAACGGGATCTTAAAAAAGCCAAAATATGAAGAGGTGCCCATCCGCCTGGAACATTACGTAGTCAGTTCCGGACTCAAGGCTATTTTGGAGGGAAGCGTGGTTGCCAGCCAGGTCCGCGCCATTTTCGGCTGTGAATTCGATGAAGAAGATGGGCACATTTGTTTCCCTAAACGGACCATCAGCCACACGCAAAAAACCCAATTCCTGTTTCGGGTCAACAAAGGACTGACGGATTTAAAAGAAGATGTGAACGACCATATGCCCGAAGAAAGCCGTCGGGTGCCGTTCCGACAAATGATCTATGTAGGCGATGGACCGACAGACGTCCCCTGCTTTACCGTCATGAAGAAAAATGGGGGATTCGCCCTGGCGGTCTATAATCCGGAAGATCAGACCCGCCGGTCCTTTGAAAAATGTTATCAATTAACTTTCCACGCCGACCGGGTCCATTTCATGGCTCCGGCGGATTATCGGCCCGGCAGCCATCTCCGTCTCATTTTGGAAAAACACATTGCCGAGGTTGCCGATAGAATTGTCGATAGTCGCCGGCAAGGGGTTGAAGGTTCCCGGGTGCCCGCTCCTCTCCCGTAATCATTTTTTCCGCTTTCTCATTCTTTCTTCTTTTCCCTTCCTTTTTCTCGCTTGATTGCGCAACACTTGTGGGTCAAGTATTGTAAAATAAGAAAAATGGACTAGATGAAGAAGGACTTCCCACCAGGAGGTGGACTATGGACATTGTCGCTAGTTTTTTTATGAAAGTGTTTCGTAATTCTGCCGGCAAATCATGCTTCTTTCGCACTGCGACGGCCCTTATTCTTATTGGTTTGTTCAGCAGCAGTAGTTGGGCAGACGATCCGTTTGGAAGCTCGACCCTGGCACCCAATAAAAACGATATGATCAAAGACATGGCGTTTGACCAAGTCAATTGGAAACGCCCACAAGGCGTCTTTACGTGGATTACGATGGCCACGGGATACGACACACCTTGGGATTCCCTTGGACGGCCAGGTTGGATGACGACGGGGGATGCATATGTGGAGCCGGTTAACCCAGGCGTTTCGGAATTCCCCTCAGACACGCAGATATTTTACATCGTTTTCGAAGCACAACCCTTAGACGCTCCTGGCCAATTCGCAGCTGCGTGGTTTCACATGAATGATGGGCAGGTGACGTCGAATACGCCCATCGGAAAAGACGTGATCGAACTGGAAATGAATCAGCGATCCGGATATTTTCAAATTACAAAGCCGGCAGAGGGATGGAAACCGGGGAAATATCAGGTTAAGATTTTTTATGGTTCTCCAGGCCAAGCGCTGCATGCCGTCAACGTTATCGGCACCATGGAATTTACGATCAAAGGGTAGACTCTCGGTCCTCAGAACGTTTCCACATGGTCCGTAAGTATCCATTTGATGGGGAATACCTCCTCCCTCCGTTTGTAACAGACTCGCCCATCAAGATAGTGGTCTAGCTTAATCCTCCTGCAGGCCCGGCGTTTTCGCACTCCACAAATTTATAGATGGGGAGTGTTGAATAATAAGGATGATCAAAAGTAAATTTGCCCAGGATTAGATTACTCATCAAAGGCTCCGGGTCGGTTTAAAAAAGCATGCCCTGAGTCGTCCCGAAGGGTCCGTCCAACAAGGCCGCAGCCGTTTTTACTCGGTGAGCGTGCGCTTAGAACGTGGGCACGGGAAAATGGCGAGAACGCCGCTGGCGGCTTTTTTCAACAGACCCAGAAGAATCAACGGGAGAGATTGGGTGCGGGGGCCGGAGAAAGCGGCTGGGAATCGGATGGACGGCGGGAACGAAGGATTTCTTCCAGCGTGAGCAGGGCATCTCGCCCGGAATTGGTTTCAAAACCTTTAGACAGACTGGTATCAGCATAAGCATGCCCCTGCTGTTGCGTCGCACTTTGGCTCAAGCTGCCAGACCAGGGGCGGGGATCCTGGGCCCCATGCTTCCGACCCCAGGCCGCCAGACAAGCCTGGGCGATAATCTTGTTAAGGGGCGCCGGATTGTACAGCATCTTTTTGATATTCCAGGGTGTCAAACTGAGCGGGTTGTAGCCCTTCGATAAATATCCTTCCGACAATAATCGTTGCTCTAAATCCGTATTGGGCTGGATACCTAAGAAAAACATCAAGGGAAACACCCGGTCTTCTCCCAATATCGAGGCCACTATTTTGTAGGACTCGATACTTTGAAGGAGGCTCTCTTCTGTTTCGTCCGGGGAATTCAAGGAATAATTGAGAATGACCCGCCCGTTGAATCCCGCTTCCTTGAGATACCGGCATCCGTCATACAAATGTTCAAGTTTGAACCCCATATGCATGCTGTTCAGGACCTTTTGCGAGCCAGCCGTGATCGCGACCTCTAAATCTCCCACTCCGGATTGCACCATCAGCCTGGCCAGGGTTGGATTAATCAGGGAGGTCCGGACGTATCCCGACCATTCAATATGTAATTGTTGAGAGATGATCCGTTCCAGGATTTCCGTACATTGGGGGTAGGCATCCTTGCCGGTGATGAACTGCGCGTCGGTAAACCAAAACCGTCTGGCTCCCCATTGATGGTAGTACTGAGCAATGTCTTTCACCACATTTTCCGCCGGGCGATAGCGCACCCGTTTGCCTTCAATATAGGGATAGAGGCAAAAAGCACAATCATACGGGCAGCCGCGTTTGCTCTGCACGCCGATGCATTCCCCGATATATTCACGGTATTGCGGAAAGATTGACGTGAGATAAGGAATATCCACGGAGAGCGCATCCAACAGGGCCGGCGTATTTTTGGTGCCCTTGGTGACCCGTCCCTGCTCTTTGATGATGAACCGTTCTTCACTCAGAGACTCGCCGTTCAGGACTTTGAGAATCGCGTCCTCCCCTTCTCCCAGAATACCAATGATGCCTTCCGGTAATTTTTCAATAAGCTGATCCGCAAAGGCCGTGAACGCTCCGCCGCCGATCATCATGCCGATTGAGGGAAATTCCTTCTGAATCAGCCAGGGATATGAAAGGTTATTCCGGATATCCGTGTAATAGCGGTACAGGTTCTGCAGGCCTTTAAAGGAGGCCGCCACTCGCTTCAGGGGATTGCTTGCGTAATAAAAATTAAACGCATGCTCAAGCGAGGCATCGCCTTCATGCGGAGAAAAAATTTGGATATCCCGCCATGAAAAACACACCAATTCAGGCTGAAAGGCCTTGGTCACGTCCCGTAATTGCGCCTGACGTTGCTCCGGAGGAAATAAGGAGAGATCCAGAATCTGCTGCCGCACCTCCGGCCGGCGCCGGTGGATGAAGTCAGCCAGGTAGGTAATCCCGGTGGGATAGACCTTTTTACAGGGAAGAAAGACGTAGAGGACGGAGTTCATCGAGCTATTTCACCGCCACATGCACGGCAACAATTCCACCGGTCAGATTGTGATAGTCCACTGATTGAAACCCGGCTTCCTTCAGGAATTGAGCTAGCCGGTTTTGGTCCGGGAAATTGCGTATTGATGCCGGCAGATATTCATACACCCCCGTACCATCCCGAGCCACCTTGGTGCCGATCCAGGGGAGCAAATGAAAGGAATACCAGTCGTAAAGCTTGCGCAGACCGGCTGAAACAGGACGGGAAAATTCCAAGCACACAAAACGACCCCCAGGTTGCAATACCCGGAAGATTTCCGAAAGAGCCTGGGGAAGGTTCCCGACGTTGCGAATACAAAATCCCGCCGTCACCGTATCAAATGTGGCGGGCGGGAAGGTGAGATGCTCGGCATTCATCTGTAAACAGGTAATGCGATTGGCCAAGCTCTGGGACCGGACTTTATTCTGTCCCACCCGCAACATGGCCAAATTCAAATCCGCTGCGATAATTTGGCTCGTATAGCGGAGATGTTGATCCACTAAGATAGCCAGATCGCAGGTTCCCGCACCTAGATCCAAAGCTCGTGTCCCAGGGATGTCAGGAATGTAGGAAATCGCCTTGCGCTTCCAGGAATGGTGCAGACCAAAACTCAGAAGAGAATTATTCAGGTCATAAAATTTGGCAATGGCCGTGAACATTCGTTGGACGGCCTGCTCACGAGCCGGACCTGTCCATGTGGACGCCGCTTTGCCAGGGATGTCGATTTTATTCATGACAGGAACCACCCCAAGGACCTAGCACCCGATCTTAAGTTTTGTCAAGAATGAAACCCTTCAGAAAACTGGAGTGAACAATCAAAGCCTGCTAACACACTGCAGGGAAAAACCGGAGAGGGAATTAAATAAATAGGGTGGTTTCCGCACCGGAGCAGGCAGAAATAATTGCAGGCAAGCCCATTACTTCATCGACCCCTCGAGTAACCGCGTTGGCATCGACTCCCATATACTCAAGTCCCGCGCTACAGGCCACTAATTTGAACTGACCAACCTGACGGGCTTCCTCGAACATGTCCGAAATGAGCGGAACTTTGCGTTCACGGATCAACCGGGCCACTTCAGGGGCCTGATCGGCATATTCCGGAGGAAAATCCAATTCATTTAACCGGCCCTCAGCCAACTTTTTGATGGTCCAGAACAATAGCACCACCATCACGTCTTTCCCCATGGCAGAAGCCGTTAATCCCAGCGTAGCCACTTGATGGAGCTTATCGTAGGTCGCATTATGTGCATAAATGACGAATCGTGGCTTACCCCCCATGGCGCGTCGTTTCTCCACTCATTACCGGAAGTGTTAAAAAATGCCGCCAGCGGCGTTCTCGCCTTTTGGCCATGCTCACGTCCTCCTCCTTACGCTCCGCTCGTCCAAGCAGCTGCGGCCTTGCCGGACGAGCCTCTTTAAGCACTCCCTCATTGTCCTCGGGGAAATTTCTGTCACCCATACGCCTATGAAAAGGCAGAAAATTAAAATAATCAACGGCCCTCACGGTGACCACCCCAGCTTGCGGAGCCGGAAGCCCCTAACTCACAACCAACCTTTTTGAGCAACATAATATTACCGTCTTGTGGGACGAATTAAAGGCTGTGGCTTGCGTCGAGTGAGGGTCCAATTCTCTTCCTCATATAACAAGCAGCATTTCATCCGACCACAGACCCCGATCCGATGGCTATCCATGCCGTTCATGGGTGCGTCAGCCCGACCGCGAGGATAGACGGGCTTAAAATCGGTTAAAAAGCTTGAGCAACAGAGCACCAATCCACAGGTATCCACGCCACTCAGTCGAGCAGCTTCCTCCCGACTTGAAATTTGGCGCATCTCAATCCGGCACCCAAATCGCCTGGCCAGATCTTTGACCAGTTGGCGAAAATCAATCCGCTCATCGGCCGTATAGGTAAAGGTGAGTGATCGCTGGGCAAATGAACCAAACACTTCCACTAACGTCATGCCGAGCCCCAATTCGGCAATCCGTTCCTGGCAAAATTCCTCACCCTCCTGCGCTAATCGCAGCTGGCGCGCAATCTGGCGTTCATCTTCTTCAGTGGCTTTTCGAATAATCTGCCGCATCACCCGCATCGGCGGGGTAAACGGGAGGAATTGAGGAGGAAGGTAGACTTTGCCAAAGGTATGGTCGTTGTCTAAATCCAACAAGACCCAATCACCGACCTTCACGGTATGATCATCGGTCCGGGTTTTTTTCACCTCTCCCAGGTCCCGGACTTTGACACCGACCACCGCCACTTCTTCTGTATATTTTCTTTGGTCTTCGGATTCCTGCACCATGAATCGTTGCCTCCGTTTGCTACCAAGGAATTCTGTGGGCGTGAGGGTCAATCATACCGGACTTACTGGAAGAGGCCAAGCAGGAATTCTGGTGGCTCAGACTTGAGTACTCTAACCCGTTTTCGACCCACACCGGCTAACGAGATTTTCGCAGAAAGGGAGGAGGGGGATGATCCAACTGGTATAAACCGATTGGTGTCAATTGATCTGCCAGATGTGACACCAGGGTTTCCCCGTTGGGTCCGGCTCCAAACACATCAAAGGCCTGCCCGAAATGATAGCGACATCCAAACGGTGCCAGTTCCTGCCTCAGACTTTCAGGAGGATCCCAATTTGCGGTGAGCAAGGCCGTACGGGCCGGGTTACGCCCACTGAACATAAATGATAAATGATCGGGATACCAATCCGCACCCCCTGTCGCATAGGAGACAAAGAGTTTGGCTTGAGCCGTTCGACACAACTCGGCTAAATAGGCATTGGTCAAAAAGCCGTTTTCTCCCACCTCCAACCAGGTTCCCGGCGGAGAGAGACAGGCATAGGCCGCATAACTCCGGACTTCTTTGAGTTGTTGCTGAGAGGCAAAGACCAAGGGAATCGGACCGTACTTTGACACGAGGTTGGCCATAACCTTGTCTTGCAAAGCCGAGCGGCCATCATTGGTCGGCCCGCTATCAGCATGCACCAGCGTGTTTCGCCCCCGGTCCGCCACCAAATAACAATTTCTCGGAAATTCCACATCACATGGATCTTCGCCGAAAAACGGCACGGATACTACCCGGGCGTCCCCTATACGCCAGTTTTCTCCATGAGCCAGCTCTCTGACCTCCGAAAAACCTAACTCTCTCAGAAGGGACAGATAATCATAATACAGCGCTTTCCGGTTGCGTCGACTCGGCACAAAGATCGGCACATCTTTGGGCAAGTGGTACAAAGTGCGGGGATCGACATGGTCATCATGGTCATGGGTGAGAAAAATTCCAGCCGGGCGCGGAAGGAGGTTGGCCCACAGAGACGGCACAGGCGACTCCGCGAACCATGGCATGAGCCAGGGATCAAACCATAAAAAATTATCCTGATGTCGATACATCAACGCCGCATGCCCCAGATGCACGACATCCTGATCCCGCGTGACTTTACGCCAATGTGCCTCAAGGGAGGTGTTGGGAGCGATGGCCAGACAATCATGGTCTTTCAATAAGGTAAAGAGCTGCGCCAATTGCCGTTCAAGATCTCGCCCGCCGGCCTGGGCCACCGCTTGAATCTCCCCCATCGTATGCCGGCCAGTGAGAAAACCAAGGAAATGCCCCACATTCGGCCCGATTGGCCGCTCAAACCCGAAGGGGATCGCTTGCCGGGTGACGGAGTTAAAAATCCGCAACCCTCCATACGTCATCCTGGCCGAGGCTGTGGAATTTTTGGGATAGTCCCAGTGAAAGGTCCCATCGGATTTCCGTCCGCACTGAATATGTCGTTGGAGGGAAGGACGAGATTGCACCACTTCGGCATAGGCATCCTCCAAGCGACGGGGTAATTGAGGGTCATCCACGGAAGCACGTTTGGCCATGATGTCGCTGATGGCGGTCTCGATACCACTCATCATAATCTCATGCACCTGATGAAGACTCCTGACGACCTCCGGGTCCACCCCGCCCAAAAACGGAAAAGGTCCTGGCGGTTCGGTACTCTCCAACTGAACCCAGACCCAAGGATTCAGTCCAACATGCTGCGTGGGATCAATAGTTGTCCAAGGATTCATGGCAAGATGTGGGGGAGGGTAATCTGTCTCGTATGCTGCGAAAAGAAGGAACCACGAGGGGTCGACCCTGCTCTATTACAATTACAATTGGATTGAGGGTTCAAACAACACCTGAATCGTATTCTGATCCGGATCCGAGAGATAAAACGAATAACTACCGTCGCGATGTTGCTTCAGGGGTTTCACAATCGTGAGGCCCTGTGTTGTGGCTTCCGAAAATAGCGCATCCACACTTGCCGGAGAATCCATTAAAAACCCCAAATGATCCAACGGGTGAACCTGGGAGAGGTTAAATTGACCCAACTCTTCAGAAGTCACTTGATGCAGTGCGAGATTGTCACAGCCCGTACTGAGGTAGACATTCCCGGGATCAGGCTGCCACACAACTTTCATATCAAATAGTCGTTCATAAAACCGCTGGGATACCTGAACATCCCGCACCCGTAAGGCCAAATGTCGAAGCCCGAGGGTTTTTCGTTTTTCCTGCATCTCAATTCCGTCAATGGATGAAGAGTGAGACTATATCGCCCGCGAATATTCTCGGAGAAAGGCATCATACCCAGGACCCCGGGATGGAGCAAGTTGCCGAACGAACGTCAAAGAATCCTAAGGTCTGTTGAACATCGCACCTTCGATTTGTATTTCTCCAGGATCCCACCTCCCGTCTCAACGGTTCATAATGAAAAAAGGAGGAATAGTCCACGGCTCTTTCTAGCGACGCCAAAACCGACCCTGTGGAGTCTATGTGGGGCTTCATGCTTCAACTTTCCCTCCGAAACCTTTGACCTAACATTCATGATCAACCGGAATTATGGTATTTTAGAAATCGAATCATTAAAAAATTGTGGGATTGCCGGAAAAAATTGGAGGAAAAAATGGTAGAAACGATGTGGAATCGACGGGTAGGGAATGTTGGGATATGGGCGGGCCTTCTCCTCATCGCTGCAGTTTCCAGCACGGTCAGCGCTTCTGAGCCTCCTCAGGAAATTGTGGGAAAAGACGGCGCTCCGATGGTTTTAATTCCTGAGGGAGTCTTTCCCATGGGCGTGCCCAAGGCAGCCAGGGATGGGGGACTTGACGAACGGCCGAATCATGACGTGTTTGTGAGTAGTTTTTACATGGATAAGTACGAACTCACCAATGGGCGCTATCTTCAATTCGTGACTGAAACCGGTCACCGGACTCCCCAACATCCCACCGATCCAAAGAAAGGACTGTGGAAAGGAAATATGATGCCTGAGTCGGTCACCGACCTCCCGGTCATCAACGTGGACTGGAAAGATGCCGAAGCCTACTGCCGCTGGGCCGGGAAACGCCTTCCCACCGAAGCCGAGTGGGAAAAAGCCGCAAAAGGACCCAACGACTGGCGATTTCCTTGGGGTGACGTTGAACCGACGCTGGAACATTTGAACTTTAATCAATCGTGGCGGGGCGAGGCCACGTTAACCCAGGTGGGTATTTATGAAAAAGGCAAAAGCCCCTATGGTATTTACGATGTGGCGGGCAATGTCTGGGAATGGGTGGCCGACTGGTATGAAGCAGACTATTATGCCAAAAGCCCTGCCCGGAATCCCCCAGGACCCGCAACCGGCCAATTTAAAGTATTACGGAGTTCGGGCTGGCAAGGGGAAACCCCCCAGGTCCGAATTTTTACGAGGATCAAAAGTCTTCCAACGGACCGCAATAATTCCACTGGTTTCCGATGTGCCCAGGATGTGCCTGCACCATCGGGCCACTAAAACTTTCGTCCCTCTGTAAGGTATCAGCATGAGCGGTGAACAACTCAATATCGGCTTTCAAGGACTCCGGGTGGGGGCTCTTGAAAGCCGGATGGCCACGGAAATGGAACGGCTGATTGTCCGGCACGGAGGCGTGCCCATTGTCGCCCCGTCCATGAGGGAACTCCCACTATCGAACAATTCTCAGGCGCTGGAATGTGGTGATGCCTTGATGGCCGGTCAGGTTGACCTGCTCATCCTGCTCACCGGTGTAGGATTGCGGACTCTGCTGGATGTTGTACAAACCCGGCATACTCGTGAGACGATCATTGCCGCCTTGCGCAACACGGTGCTCGTCGTGCGAGGTCCCAAGCCGGCCCTGGTACTAAAGGAGCTTGGACTTCAGCCGAACATTCTGGTCCCTGAACCCAATACATGGAAAGATACGCTCGTCGCTCTTGATGCATCCTATCCGGATGGGCTCCAGGGCTTACGGATCGCCGTACAGGAATATGGGGTCAGTAACCCCAAATTTCTAGAAGGCCTGAGGGAACGGGGAGCAAAAGTTCGACCGGTCCCGGTCTATCGGTGGACCTTACCTGAGGATCTGGCACCCCTGAAACATCTCCTTCAGGAAGTCATGGATGGTGTCATACCGGTTTTGTTAATCACCAATGCCATTCAAGTGGAACATCTCGTTAAGGTGTTGGAAAAGGACGAGAAGATTAACCTTTTTAGAAAAGCCCTTCATCGCATGATGGTCGCCTCTATAGGCCATCTGGCAAGCGAACGGTTACGCCACTATGGCTTCCCCGTCGACCTCGAACCTTCCCACCCCAAAATGGGGATCCTGGTCAAAGAGGCCTCCCAGGCCGCTCACACCATCCTGACCACGAAGAACCCCCCGCCCATGAGGGATAAACCCTCGCCCTGATCCTCGGCAAACAGATCAGACCCTCACTCTTATAACTGTTATAGGAATTCCCATTAACTTCCGAATGTTTCGAAGAGAAAAACACCATAATTCCAAGCAAATGTACCAGCTGGAATTTTTTGAATTTATGATATGCCGGGTTTCGGCCCGGTGGCCGAGGCCCTTTTGTTTCGGCAAAAGGACCCAAAACCAGTGACGCCCCGTCCGGTCTCATTAAGATGGGACGGACGCGAGCCTGAAGAGGGCGGGCTAACTCGTTGCGCTCAAACAAAGCCCGCCGGTCCATGAGAGCGTCCGACCCAAGAACCGGGCGGCAGGCCTCAGTAATAGGGAGGGGCCATAGTCACAGAAGACTAATTAATTGTCATCACTATCATTCATGAAGCCGGCTCAGGTGTGTTGAGCAGTTTGGGATCGAAATACGGCGATCTGGTCCCATAGGAAGACCCGCAGAATCCAGTTGTTATGAGAAAAAAATGAGGAACGGCATGGAAACCGATGTCAAGCGGTCAGTTCTTGATAAAGAGCCCATCCCTCAGGCCAGTCTCCAAGCTCACTCTCCGAGTTGATGTGCCCTGCTGGCCCAATATTCACAAAACGGCTACCCCACCCCGACGCACAAGCACGGGCAAACTCAAGACTCCCATACGGATCGTTGGAACTGGCCACCACGATGCTTGGAAATTCAAACGAACCTAGGGGCACCGGATAAAATCCAATGGCCTCGGAGGGGAAACCGGCATCATCCGGATTCGGTGGCGCCACCAGTAAAGCTCCTTTGATCTTGAAGCTGGTTCGCGCCGCCCAATGTGCAACGCAGAGACACCCCAAGCTATGCGCAACAAGCACGGGACTTTCACCGATTTTTGCCACGGCTTGCTCAAGAACATTCACCCACTCATGGCAAACAGGATTTTCCCAATCTCGTTGTTTTACACGAACAAATTCCCTGTTTGCGGACTCCCACAGGGTTTGCCAATGGTCTTGGTCAGAGTTGCCGATTCCCGGAATTATGAGAGTAGGGATATTCAAGACAGTAATTCTTTCCGGAATTTCTAATGGGAAGGAGGCAGCATCCTTGCCGAGTGGGAGGAATCAAAAGGGTTCTATCGCGAACCGGTAAACACTGAAAAAAGCTTTTCCATGTAGAAATTCTTTTTCCTCTTGAAAGAAAAAGGCCACATAGGTGTTGGGGCGGTCAAGCACATCAGCTCAATGAAGACGCTCCCGCCATTTTTCAGGATCGCGCGCAGTGTGAAACACGCTGTAGACCGTTACTCGGTCTTCGATACACTCATAAAAGATCGCATACGGAAAGCGTCGCACCAACCCACGACGATAGTTCTCGAAGACCGTGGCATATATATGTGGTGTACGGCAGATCGCTTCAATGCACGCATCGACGCAATTCAAAAATTCTTCCCCCAAACCGATCCGCCGACTCTCATACCAGGCGTGCGCTTCTGCGACGTCTTGCTCGGCCTCCGGGGCAACGATCAACTCAGCGGCCATAACGACTTCGGACTCTTCGTTTGACTTCTTCCCACGTGAGGCCGGAGGCAGGGTTTTTCATCAGGCGGGCCTTTCTCCTGGCCAGCTCTTCCTTTTGCCAGTCATGAACTGGTACAGCTTCGGGAGTGGCCGCAAGATCATCCCACAAATCTTCGACAAGCTGAAGTTTTTCTGACGGACTCAGATCAAAAATCGACGGATTGGTTGGGTTCACCTGAAAACCTCCTGCAATGGGGTTCAAGCATAACGAATCCTTTTTCAGCTTAACCGAGTCCGGAGCTGAGTGGCCGGCCATAGGCCCATCCGTTCCATGCGCGATTCCGTGGTTTTTTTAGTCAAGGCCGTCATTCCTCTGTAAATAGTTACTCAATAACCTGAACTCAACCTCAATGGGGAGGCTACCCACCCATAGCTCGAGTTGATCCAAACAAATTTTCCATTGTGCGTTGAATTGCCCTATCCACTGCTGATTTTAACTGAGACAGATACATCAATGACAACACTCACCAGATTAGCGCGGTAAAAGCTGCCACCACTCATCAACATTCCAGGCTGTGGGCAACAAGGACGGAACTCTCCCCGATTTCCGCTACGGCTTGTTCAAGCACATTCACCCACTCATCACAGACAGGCCTATTCCAGTCCCGTTGCTGCACACGAACAAATTCTGGGTTCGCAGCCTCCCAAAACGTTTGCCAATGGGCATGATCAGAATTACCAATTCCCGGAAGAATGAGAGTAGGAACATTCACGATAATTATTCTTTCTGCCCTTTCTTAAGCGAAGAAAGCAGCACCCTTGCCAAGAGAGAGGAATGCAAAAATTTTCTACTGTGCAGCTATGGGGCAGGGTCCCCTCAAGTAGAGAGACACCACTTCCCGCCCAGCCAAGCTTTCTCGACTGAAAATTGCCCATTTAACGGAGCACTTTTCGGACGATTGGTAGTCGGTGGCCTCATTCTATGCACCGACAGACAAAGGGTCGATGCCTACAATTGACCCCTCTTCCAAGGCCAAATTGAAGTAACGCCCAAGCCAAACATGTATTTCCCGCACCTGAGGCTTAAGGTTCGAACAGTACAAATGTCTATTAAGTTCGCGCCGAATCACCTTCATTTGATCCGTAGGAAGCGCGAGGTGCGGAGCAGTCTGGTTGAGGAAGTCAAGAAAACGCCAACCGTCAACCACGTCCTCCCGTAGGTAGGATGCTAAAGGCCAAAGGCTTGTCATATTGACCTGTGCGACTTCCCCATAAGCTTCAGTGGAGAAGATAATGCGTGGATATTTGGCGAATTTCTTCTCAAGATTGTAAGCCTCAATGAGTGCAGGCCCAAAGCACAGATCCTGTTCATGGCAAAGCTGCCCAAGGTAAACGCCTCCGCGTGCATACACACCGATTTCAGCAAGATTTCCAGAAAGAAACAACAGGGAGGTGACAAGTCCGGTGATAGCGCGATCGTTGAGAGCTGAAGAAAGGACCAAGCAGTCAGAGAAACTAGAGCCGCGTTCGGCTGCGGCGTATTCATTGGCCAACCGCTCTGCCTCGGCTTGCGAATCCAGGACATCTTCTTGCCTTAATCGGGCTTCGATGACGTCCACAGGACTATCCCTTTCCCAAACAGGGCGCGCTAAAATCACTTCGCGGAGGACCTGCCGTATCTTTCCCTGGAGGGCAGGGCGATCGAGACTTTTCCTAACGAGATCACCAAAACCCAGAATGTCTACGAAGGCGCACAGCCGTTGCTCGTAAATTCCCTGCATCTGTATCCTTAGCCGTTCAACATTTCGATTGAGTGATGTGAATTAGCCGACAGCCCAATGCTAGCGAATCGTCCTACTCGAATTGGTAGTTACATGAAGTATCCATCCTAAGAACTACCGCGCCCTCAATTCTAAAATTTTTCGATTCGCGACATCGAAGAAATGACCTCGTCTGATATCTCGGGGTTCTCCGATAAAGTCACTAGCCAAACTTACTCGGTACCTGACCCAATTAAACAAGGCCACTTGGGCTACGATTGAAACTCTATCTTGTGCCCAATTCGTAGTTATCAAATGGCCGAGTCGCCGCCTCCCACCAACCGATTCGTCTCCGAGAAGCGCAGCAGCTTGAACATCAATCATTTTATAGTTCGGGTTTTCACCTTTGCGTATGTAACGCCGCATTACGTCGAATGAAGGATGCTGAACAAACTCCGAACCTTGCCAAAATACGAGATAATTAAACGCGATTTTCGCGATTGCCCGAAATATGCTGTGATCGATCCTGCCTTCCAGTTCACACAGAGTTGAGTGCGAACGCTCGGGTGGCACAACTTCTCCACCGCCTCGAAACGAAATACCCTTCTCGCCAAGCTTATCCCTGAGTAGTGCCTCATCTATTGCCAGGCCGCGAATGGGTTCGGGATGCTGCGACTGAAAGCCATTTTCCCGTAATTCAGGTTCTGTGGGAATTTCATCCAATAAAAAGTACTCGTACTTGTTGGACGGGGACATCAAGAAGCCAACCTGAGGAAGTGGCCGAAGAACGATATTCGTTGCCTCCTGTGAGTACTCCCTATATGCGTAAGCCCCGGAGAAATCGCCCTCGAAGATCCTGAGAATTATTCGGCTATTGCGCCCAAAAGGGCGGAACTCCTCAGGATTTCTGACCCCATACTCATACCTGGAATGCCCCTCAAAGCTGTCTCGAGCTAATGCAAGTTCCAGCTGGTCACCGAAATATTGGTTGCACAAGTCACAGACTTTTCCCCGCAGGGTAAAATTGCGCCGGAATGCTCCAAAAGACTGCGGTACTACATGCTCTGCCCTCAGAAAGGAACCTTCGGGCTTGTACTCTTGACAGTAAACGCAGCGTAGCATGAGAAATCACCACTGACGATTCGTCTGTCTTAACAATTACTCTGCATATGATGCGGATGATTCGGTTTCTATCCCATGTAAGTTGTCATTGAATTGTGTAACAGCCATAATTTTCAAGATATCGGAGACTTACACAGTTGCTTTCTTTTATCAAGACATCTTACGCCGAACAGCCTGACGATCTCCTCGTTGGCCTTAGATGACACGGCTTTGCGAGATCCCTCGTTCCACTCAGGATGACAACCCTAAAAATGACCTATGCATTTCATGGTTCTTTCGACATTCAGCAGACAGTGTCTTACCAGTGGAACTCCAGCTTGTTACCACTATAGGCATTCCCAATAAATTCCAAAGCATTCTTGTAAGGATAGGCCAACCTCGTTGCCGACTGAACGATCAGGGTTGGCAGGAACCTCGTTCCGATCGTGAAAGGCAATGGAGAATACCCACATTCCTACGACTCGCGACCGCCTATTGTCTAACGCCTCCTGCCTGGCCTCTGGGGCGGATGCTCTTATTCACCGGAAGCCCTTGTCCGAGCCCTTCGACAGCGCCGGAAAAAGAGCAGTGGGCGATTCATTTCTATTGTCCTGATTTTGACACAACCTGAATGGTTTTCCGAAGCGTTTGGCCCCATTCCTTTAAGAAAGATCTTCAATCTTCCGAGGATTTTCAAGGAAGGGGTACAATGAATCTGACGACTCACAAATTGTCTTCGACCTATACGGCATCTCTCACCGCGACTGTGGCCCAGACGATGATGCAGTGGCACTCGACATTCCTCAAGCCCATTCTCCCTGCCGTCTTTTTTTTCGCCGGCGTGACCTATGACACCCTCACATTAACACGCATCGATCGATTGCTGGATAATCTGATAATCCTTCTCTACATCACACTCCTGGGCACTCTCATCATCCTCACCGGACGGTTTCAACTGGGACTGATTCCCTCAACACCGGACATACCCGGCTGGAATGTCCTGAGTCTGATGCATCGGGCCCGTCCGCATTTTGGCAAGGCCATGCAATTTTTATTAGGGGGACTGTTCAGTGCCTATGCCATCCTCTATTCCCAAAGTGCATCATGGTCCACATCCGCCATCTTTTTAGGAATCATTGTCGGGTTGCTGATCGCCAATGAATTTCTTTCCAAACGATATTCCAGTCTCAAAATGCTGGTGGGCCTTTTTACGATCGTCACCTTAAGCTTTATGACCTTTTTCCTTCCTGTCCTGACGGGATGGATGAATGCGGGAGTCTTTTTAACCGGTGCCCTCATCACCATAGCCGTCGTATGGGAAACCGTCCGCCTCACCCTCCGCGGCATTCCCAATCTTCCCATTAGAGCTTCCTTGAGCATTGGTTTTCCGGCTTTTGCCCTGGTGGGTCTGTGCACCACGTTATATTTTTTAAATTGGATTCCTCCCATTCCCCTCTCCCTCAAATCCGGAGGCATCTATCATCACATCGAAAAGCAACAGAATGAGTATCTGCTCACCTATGAAGATGGTCCCTGGTACGCTGTGTGGAAACGGTCCGATGACCGTGTCGGAACGGACACACCCGTCTATAGCTTTTCATCCGTGTTTGCTCCGATCACGTTGCATACCACCATCTATCACCACTGGGAATGGCGACCACTCACCAAGTCGGCTGAATTCATCACCACGGATCGCATTCCCATTTCCATCACCGGAGGAAGAGAACATGGCTATCGCATGTACACCATGAAACAACGGCTCCAGCCTGGTGAATGGCGGGTGAATGTGGAGACGGAAGACGGGCGACTCATCGGACGCATGGCGTTCTCAGCCGAAGCAAATTATTCGCCCTCCCATGAATTGACGACCATCACACAGTGAAGGATTTTCCCTCTTTCCTCGAGCATGTTCATCAGGTTTCGTTTCGTCACGCCGACATGATTTCTGACAAACGTTTTGCCCCGGGTTCATCACGACAAAAAAAATTTAAAAATT
The DNA here is from genome assembly GCA_020632595.1 of Nitrospiraceae bacterium. Taxonomy (NCBI): domain Bacteria; kingdom Pseudomonadati; phylum Nitrospirota; class Nitrospiria; order Nitrospirales; family Nitrospiraceae; species Nitrospiraceae bacterium. The sequence goes on from JACKFF010000005.1 coordinate 46,832, forward strand.
CCTGGAATTAATTGCTTAGACGTTGTAGTATAGATTCCATATCATCATGCACAACTATCGAAACACTTCTTGCTTACATCATTCCCTCTTCAATTTCGCTCCCGAACATCGCTTGGCATTGCAGAACGATAGCGCCGATAAATTTTTCGCGTGACGTCCTACACTAATAACGGGCTCAAGGGTTCCTATTCACAGACTCACTGCTATGGTAGGAGTGAGCTATCACTGCGGCTTCGACGTCGCATCTCATTTGAAAGGAGGTGAGTGTTTTGGCCACAAAGAAGAAAGCTCCAGCCAAGAAAAAGGCTCCAGCCAAGAAAAAAGCTCCAGCCAAGAAAAAGGCTCCAGCCAAGAAAAAGGCTCCAGCCAAGAAAAAAGCTGCCACGAAGAAACGGTAATTTTCCCAGTGTGCGGACATTACGCCGGATGGGGCATGCTCCATCCGGCGTTTTGGTAGGGTCAATCTGTTCTGCCGTCAATCAGAACAACGGTCATCTTAACGAGTCTTTTGTCGGTCTCCCTCATCTCCACTCTTTCCATCATTTCTCCATTTGACCTTTCTGCGGACCACCGCTCACCTCTCAATGGGCGAGCAGGCTTCAGCTCTTGACTCCACGAACTCCACCTGGAATGATCCTGATCTCCACAGGTATTGAGTGAACACCAGACAGATGTTCTGCTTTTTAGTTTCTTAGAAGGGAATGTGATATGTCGCTACACACCGGTAAATTAGTCGGATTGATGGCTCTGTATGTCTTCGTGGGTATCGGGACAGTGCTTTTTTCCAATGGCTCCGGCTTTGCCTCGGGCGAAGAGGTGAACCCACCCCACTCCCCAAAAAAATCTTCTGAATCTTCATCGCCCCCAACCCATCAATCCCCGCAAACGGACGCTGCAAAAATGTCGTTAGACAAGAAGGGTCAGGAAGAATTGGAGGCGTTACGGAAAAAGCCGGATGAATTTCGTACGTTGATGACCGGCGTGCAGATTTTTCTCGGACGCTTTGGGTATGGAGTCGGACCCTATACGGGAACGCTCGACCAAACGACCAAGCAGGCATTGAAAGCCTATCAGGAACATTCAGGGCTCTCCCAGACCGGGGATCTCGACTTTCCCACGCTGAAACGTCTCACCGAGGATGATCGCCTCTTGAACCGTGTTGTCCCATTCCTTCCCCCACAGACCTTTCAGGATCAGGAATGGGGACAATGGGTGGAAGTCCAGGGATCCTGGATGCTCAAAGAAGGCAATACCGACGATGTCCTGCAAACCTCGCGCATCACCTGCATGAAAGAATTTAAACGGTGTATCGATTCGACCGCTTCCCTGGTGAATGCGAATGTGCCCCAACTCAAAGTGCATACGCATGTCTATGATATCCAGGAATGGGATGACGCCAATATCGTGTCGGCACCCTATGACGGAGAAGCCTGTGCCGTAAGTATTTTACGAATCTCACGGAATCCTCCTCTTGTCACCCGTTTTCTTTCTTTGCAAAACAAACCGGGACCATGCGCCAAGGTGCAAGCCGAAGACCGACAATACGTTCTGGAAGATGGTCCAAAAATCTACCAGATTCTCCGGATGCAAAAGGCTGAGGCCATTCAACAAATTCTGCAAGTCACCAAGTAACCCGCTGGAATCCGGGATCAATTATGAGGCTCACGGGGATAGGACGCGGGACATCGGGGAATCTGGGGCCAGGTATATCCGATATCCCATGCCCTCGGGAGTCATCCTCATGAAGAAAATCCTGGCCGGATCCGAAGGAATGACCCGGTTAACCCTTGCCCCTAAACGCCCAGGAAAAGTACAGCCCGGCCACGGCAATCGTGAAGAGTTGAATGTTTTGGAGTATGGGGCTGCGTTGAGCCCCCTCCGTGGGGGGAGAGGTAATAAAGTGAAATCCTAAAAATTCCGGTGCCTGTTCCGGTGGCGTTTGCCAAGGAGGGAAGAGGACCGCCAGGATGAGAAGGCCCACCATAATGTAGAGAATACGAAGGTTGAGTGGTTCCTGTTTGGAATTCTCAACCGGCTTTCGATCCGCCCGACTCCCGCATTTTGGACAGAACCGTCCTTGGAGAGGGAGATCATACCCACAAGAAGGACACGGCTTGGTTTCACTCACACAGCACCTGATTTCTGTTAAGATGATGCATGTCTCATGATTGCTGGGCTTTGCTATCTTGCCCAATTTCCATCGATTCGTCCAGGCGGGACACGCAAAATAATTTGACTCATTTCCCACTGCATTTTTATAATTTCTCAATAGATCAGGATTTAATCCCAACATCGACCCTCATTCGTTCCCTAAGACCGGTGCACGTTTCTCCCCCGATATCTCGCTTGACTCCTTTGGCACATGCACCAACTCCACCATCATTCATGAATCACCTTTGTCAGGAGACACCGTGACACCCTCTTCCTTTCGCGTCCTCTCTGTGATTGGAGCCGGAGCCTGGGGAACGGCTTTAGCTCACCTCCTGGCCACCAAAGGATTCAGCATCCGCTTATGGGCACATGAACCAGAGGTCGCGGAGACCATCCAACGCACTAGAGAAAATTCCTGGTATCTCCCGGATGTGGTCTTACCCAATTCTATCCAGGCCACGATCAGTCTTCCGGATTGCGTGCAGGGCACAGATGTCATCCTGCTCGCGGCACCATCACATGCCATGGCCAATATGGTGAAGCAACTCAACCTGTTATTAAATGAACCCCTTCCCATCATCATCGCCACCAAAGGCATTGAGGAAGGCACATTGCAATTAATGAGTCAGGTGGTCGAAAGTCACCTCCCCGCCGTCTGGCATCCGTTCATCACCATTCTTTCCGGGCCCAGCTTCGCATCAGAAGTGAGCCGATGGAAACCCACGACCATTTTACTCGCCGGGCGGGATTTCAATCTGGTTAATGGTTTGCAACAAGCCTTCATCACTCCGCAGTTTCGCGTGTATGCCGGACGGGATATGATCGGGGCGCAACTGGGCGGGGCCTTAAAAAATGTCATGGCCATTGGCGCTGGTGTGGTGGATGGACTGGACCTCGGATCTAACGCGAGGGCGGCCTTAATCACCAGAGGGCTGGCCGAAATGATCCGGTTGGGCCGGGCCATGGGCGCTGATGTCGCCACATTTTATGGGCTTTCGGGGTTGGGAGATCTGGTGCTCACCTGCACCGGGACGTTGAGCCGGAATTACCAGGTCGGCATGCAGTTGGCCAAGGGCGCGAATATGACCACGTTACGCTCAACCACCAGAACCGTGGCTGAAGGCGTTCCCACCAGCCGGGCTGCCATGGCGCTGGCTGAACGTTATCAGGTGGATATGCCCATTGTGCGCGGCGTGTTTCAAATGTTGTTTGAAGGGCGCAATCCACGGCATATTGTGACAGATCTGATGTCCCGATTAGCCAAAGGCGAAACCGATGGCCTTTTTTCCACCAGCACCGCGACCTTTGGCCCCAGGGCTCATTCATGAACCATGACCGGTTAGCGGCCTTGCTGCAACGGGTTCAAGGCGGACACGTTTCTGTCCCCCAGGCCATTCGACAGCTCCGCACTCTCCCGTTTGAAGATCTCGGGTTTGCCTCAGTGGATCATCACCGGTCGCTTCGACAGGGTTTTCCTGAGGTGATCCTGTGCGAAGGAAAAACACCCGCACAAATTACGGCCATCGCTCGAAAATTGTTAAAGGCCGGCGGACCGTTCCTGGCGACACGGGTCTCGCCTGCTAATGCGCGCAGCCTCAAGCGATTGGCCCGCAAGGCGGTGCATCATGAAATGGCCAGAATGGTCTCGCTTTCCGATAACAAGCGAGACAAGCAGGGGTTGATTCTTGTTGTCACGGCCGGCACCTCCGACATCCCTGTGGCCGAAGAAGCCAAAGTCACCGCCGAAGTCATGGGCAGTCGGGTACAGACGCTCTATGATGTTGGCGTCGCAGGCTTACATCGGCTCTTGGATCGCCAGGAAATCCTTCACCAGGCACGAGTCGTCGTCGTCGTCGCAGGAATGGATGGGGTATTGCCCAGCGTGGTGGGAGGGTTGGTTGATCGCCCGATTGTCGCCGTGCCCACCAGCCAGGGCTACGGGGCAAATTTTGGCGGGCTCGCCCCTCTCTTGACGATGCTGAATGCCTGCTCATCCGGAATCGGCGTGGTGAATATCGATAACGGATTTGGAGCAGGCTGTCTCGCCCACCGCATCAACATTAACGGGAAAGCCGGAGTTCTTCCCCAGACGTAGGTAACTCAGACATCGGCTTATTTTTTAATGGTTCCGCTGTTAGCGACTCTCCCATTTCAGGGATTGTCCTCTCGTCTTTCTCTTCCGGTTCAACGCTTTGAACGTCGGCCTCGGAACCACCGGCCTCCTCCGGCTGAAGCACACCTGCAGCATCCATGGGGGCCTCTTCTTCTGAAACTATCGGATCGTCCGAAGACTGCAAGCCTTCCTCCGAAACAGGGCTATTCTCTTCGGAACTCTCTCCCTCACGGAGAATCTCAAGTTCTTCGGGAATATCCGGTTCCGGAGGAAGGGGTGGCAACACTTCACCCACATACGCCAACGCTTCGAGTGTCCCGTGAACCCGACGTGACACGATTTTCGTCCGGGGGCCATTTCCCTGATCCTCCATTAACTTGGCCTGGAGTTCATAAAAATACGAGCCATCAGCAACGAGTTGATGGTATTGATCCTTCCCATCCCAGACCAGCTCCACTGGAATGGTAAGATTCTTCCCTTTCGTCTCCAGTTCGTCCACCAACAGACGATGTGCGACAAAACTCATGGAGCGCCGGGTCGGTGAGGTGATCATGGCAGAAACTTCCAGGACATTGGCTCCACGTAAGGATGACGGCAATTCCACGAGCAGAGTCAACTTCAACCCACTTTTCCCAAGGATAAACGGATCAGGAGAAACCACCACATCAGAAATTTTCACGGGGGAAGTGGCCGGTCCTTTATTTGGTTTTGCAACAACCTGTTGGGAAAAGGCTAAACCAACAATGAGACTTACCCAAAAAATTTGGAGCGTTTTCAGAAAAAGTATACATAAACGAGGCATCTGGTTCCCTATGTGTAAAAACGTGAATTCCATCGGTCAGGTAATGTTCAATGAATCCCGAAGGATTCCCGAATGAAGCAACCCCCGGACAACCAGGTCATTCGGAGTATAACGAAGAATCTCTCAAAACTGCGTGACCTCCAAGCAGGTCATAAAAACCTTACCTATTCGGTGCTGAGCACTTCCTCTTATTGTGCCAAACATTTTCCCTTCAGACCAATCAAATCACCAAACTGTTGAATTATTTTTTCTTTAGACTTTAGCCTGGCTGAGCCGCTGATGACTCCGGAAGGATGAGGGAAGACTCAGGACAGGCTCCACCAGTTTGCGCTGCCGCCGGATTCGGCAAGCCTGAAGATTCCTGGCCCGAGACCCCACATGATTCAGGATAAGACAGTGTTCTACCACTATTTGATGGTGCCCTTTACAGGTTTCATGAGGATTCACTAAGAAGATCTTGAGCCGCACTCATAATCATTTTTTCGAATAAAGGTTGATCATCGGGTCTTTCATCCCATTCACTAAGCGCATAAATAAAGGGATCTAATAGCTGAATATTTTCTTCGTATGGTCTCAAACTAAGATCCCAGATTTTTCTCGCCCCTTCATATTTAGAAATTTCGCATCGTACAATCTGTTCAGCAACATTGCGGCTTAGATAAAGAACTGCATCACGTGATTCAGGAATTTCCACATCTAACTCATGAAAGGCTTTTTTCAATAGATTGACCTCATCGGTATCAGAGGCCCTATTTAAGCCTGCCAAAATCCTAAGAGAAGGTGAATCATATCCCTCTTCAAGAGCCTTTGTAGCCAAGTCTGGCAAATCTGTGGAAATTAAAAGCCCTAAAGCCAACTTAGCCGCCATAATTTCCAATACACCACTTTTCATTTTAGGAAGCCCTTTAAATGAGAAATAATCTCTTTTCTAGTTTTTTGTCCGCCACAAGTTTTTTTGTTTGACCTCGTTTATGCCTCTTAAGCCTTTGGCGTGGCCGAGCAGTGCAGCCGAGTCTGGAAAGACGGGGGCGCACTGTCTGAGCCCTTCAGTAAGACTCAGGACAGGCTCCGCGAGTTTGCGCCGCCGCCGGAATTGGCGAACCGCGCAAGGAACCCGAAGGGCAACGACAGGGCCAACATGGTTTTGGGTCCTTTTGCCGTAACAAAAGGACCTCGTGCGCCGGGGCGACACCCGGATTATTTCAAGAAAATTTTCCCCCTTCTCAATGACCAACTCAGCGTCGCATTCAGGATTTTGATATGATACGGTTTCGCCTTTGGACTTTTTCAAATTTTCAGGTGTAATTTCATGGCCAGACATCTTCATATCGATGCATTTTCAGGAGTCAGCGGCGACATGTTTTTGGGTGCCCTCGTGGATACCGGTGTACCCTTGAGTATATTGAAAAAAGGCCTCAAAGCCCTGGGCATCAAAGGCTATCGACTTCGCGAACAGCAAGTGATCCGCAACAGCATCCGGGCTACCAAAGTGGATGTGGATATTCACAAAGGGTTCACCAAGCCTTTGTCCCTCTCCGCGATTCGAAAGACATTAGGAAATAGCTGTCTGCCCGAAACCATTCGAACGCAAGCCCTTCACACCTTCCAGCTTCTGGCTGAAGCCGAAGGCAGGGTTCACGGCCAAGAACCGCATAAAGTACATTTTCATGAGGTGGGCGTGATTGATTCGCTGGTAGATATTGTCGGGACCCTGCTGGGTTTTGCACATCTAAACATCACAACGGTGTCCTTTTCACCTATCAATCTGGGAGCCGGCACTATTTCCACAGCGCATGGGCTGCTTCCGGTGCCGGGACCGGCAGTGGCGCACATGGCCCAGGGCATTCCCATTCTCTCTAATGGACCGGCTATTGAATTCACGACCCCTACCGGGATCGCCTTGGTTAAAACGCTCTCCCAAGATTGTAAACCGCTCCCCCCATTAACGCCACAAACAGTGGGATATGGCGCAGGCACGGCCGATCCTCATGGCTGGCCTAATGTGCTGCGTGTATTTGTTGGTATTCAAGAGCCTGACTCTTTGGATCACACCGAACGTGTTTTCCAACTTGAGACGAACATTGATGATATGAATCCGCAATTATATGAGGTGGTCATGGAGCGCCTGTTCGAGGCCGGAGCTCTAGATGTCACCTTGACGCCGACCATCATGAAACGGAGTCGGCCCGGCACGATTGTGACAGTGATCGCTCTCTCACAAGACCTTCAGGCCTTGCAGTCGCTACTATTTTCCGAAACCTCGACGCTGGGAATACGGATTCAGGAAATGGACCGAGCCATTCTGCCTCGCTCCTTCCAAACAATTAAACTGTTGGGGGGCTCTGTCCGCATGAAGATTGCCGGTCTTGGAAAGGGCCGTTTGAAGGTCACTCCCGAGTATCAGGATTGTGTGACGTTGGCCGAGCGCACCAAGCAGCCTGTTCAAACGATCATTGACCTTGCCCGCCGGACCTATGTCAGCTCGAAAGCCCCATCCACGCGCAAAACTTCTCCTGACAAATTGGCAGAGCGAAAGTAATCCAATCATGGCCTCCACGCAATCAACCAAACCGCTTCTGGCGATTACCATGGGCGATCCTGCCGGGATCGGACCGGAAATTATTGTGAAGGCTCTCCAGTTGCCGAAAATCTGGCGAGTCTGTCGGCCCCTGGTCATTGGTAGCCGGACCATCCTGGAATACACCGCGCAATCCTTGGGGACCTCACTGGTTCTTGTGCCGGTGAGCGGGCACGAATCAACCTCCAACTCTCGAATGTTCCGCCGGGGCTCTCTCCCCGTCTTGGATCCCTTTTCCGGATCAATCCGTCCGGTCAGGCTTGGGCGTGTCACGTCACGCTCGGGGGATATCGCAGTCACGTGCATTCAAACAGCCGTCCGGTTAGCCCAGGCCGGTTGCGTGCAGGGCATCGTGACGGCACCAATTAATAAACATGCGATGCATTTAGCAGGGCACACGTACCCTGGCCATACCGAAATGTTAGCGGATCTGACAAAAGCAAAAGAGTCGGGGATGATGATAGTCGGGGGTCCCTTGAAAATATTATTTGCGACCACCCACCTGGCTCTCCGTGATGTCCCGAAGGTGTTGACCTCCACCACAATTCTCCGGGCCATTCGATTGGCTCATCAGGGACTCACACGCTTGTTCCACATTCAGAAACCGCGCATCGGCGTGGCAGGGCTCAACCCCCATGCCAGCGAGAATGGCCTGTTTGGCGACGAGGAAGGCCGTATTATTCAACCCGCCATTCGGCAAGCCAAAAAACAGGGCATTGCCTGCACGGGTCCTCATCCTGCCGATACCTTGTTCGGCAAGGCGGTACGAGGATCATTTGATGGCATTGTCGCCTTGTATCACGACCAGGGATTGATTCCGCTCAAAACGGTGGCCTTCGGCCATTGCGTGAACATCACGGTGGGTCTGCCGATCATTCGCACCTCGGTTGACCACGGCACGGCCTATGACATTGCTGGGCAAGGCAAGGCTGATCCCACAAGCCTTGTTGAAGCCATGGAAATGGCTGCCAGGTTGGCCACACATTCCCCATGATCGGCAAGCCGTGAAGATGGGAGCGCAGAAACCGGCATCCGCCGCCAAACCACCGGCATCGTCGACTGGTCGCTCCTGGAGTGCGAGAAAAATCGCTGGCGCTGCCTTGCAGACAATTGAACGCACCCGGGCTTTCAGCGATGACGTGTTCGATCACATCACGAAAGACCTCGTGATCACCCCCCGCGATCGGCACCTGGCATTTGAGTTGGTCTATGGAGTGTTACGGCATTACCTCACCCTGGATTGGCGATTGGATCAGGTCTCCCGCAAACCCATGATCCGCCTGCCGCTGACGGTTGCCACGACGCTACGGGTGGCTGCCTATCAATTGCTCTATCTCGATCGTATTCCGGCTTCCGCCGCAGTGAATGAAGCCGTTCAGCTGATCCGGAAACAGCCCGGACACAATTGGTCCGGTTTCGTGAATGCCGTATTGCGCAATCTACTCCGGCAACCTGTTCCGCCCATGCCCGATCCGGCAGTCGATGCCACCCAGGCCCTTTCCATTCGATATGCGTGTCCGCCCTGGTTAGTTGAGCGCTGGCGACAATCCTTCGGACTCCCACAAGCGGAACACCTTTGCCAACAATCTATTGGCATTCCTCCGTTAACGATTCGAACGAATACTCTTCAGTGTTCCCGTTCCCAATTGCTTGCCCGGCTCCGATCGGAAGAAATACTTGCCCGGGAAACCACTGTGAGCCCCGTCGGTTTAATTTTGAACAAATGTGGTAGTCCCGGAGAACTGTCCGCCTTGAAAGACGGCTGGTGTTACGTGGAGGACGAAGCCGCCCAACTCATCCCCTTGCTCATTGACCCTCAGCCCGGCGACCGTGTTCTTGATGCCTGTGCGGCTCCCGGAGGAAAAACCGCACACCTGGCTCAATTGATGAAAAACCAAGGATCCATTGTGGCACTTGATCGTCATCAGGGACGGTTAGACCGGCTCGTTTCAAATTGTGCCAGGCTGGGAATTTCCATTGTTCAGCCTGTTCACCATGATCTGACTGCATCATCCGGACACGACAGGACAAACCATGTCTCAACGACCCGTCTCACGGTTCCTGCCGTGCTAACCCAACCGTTTGACCGCATTCTGCTTGATGCCCCCTGTTCTGCTCTGGGTATTCTTCGCCGGCACCCCGAAGGAAAATTAATAAAATCTCTATCGGCCATTCAACATGCCAAGGCTCTTCAACGTGAGATTCTGGATCGGGTCTCCAACCTCTTGAGACCAGGGGGAATCTTGGTCTATAGTGCCTGCTCAGTCGAACCGGAGGAGACCACAGAGATTATCTCCGGATTTTGTCAGGAACATCCTGAATTTTATCAGGAATCCGTCACACCTTGGGTGCCCGCTGCCGGGCAATCACTCATTACTGCCCTGGGGCATTTGTGTACGGCCTTTCAGACGTTGAACATGGATGGCTTTTTTGCGTGCCGGTTGAAAAAATCTGAATAACAATGCCAGTCACACCTTTAATCTCCCCTTCAATCCTTTCTGCTGACTTTGCCCGGCTCGCGGAAGCCGTCCAGATGGTGGAAGCAGCCGGTGCGGATTGGATCCATGTGGATGTGATGGATGGCCATTTTGTTCCTAATTTGACGGTTGGTCCGCCCATGGTTGAAGCGCTTCGCAAGGTAACCTCCTTGCCATTAGATGTTCATCTGATGATGACCAACCCGGATGATTTTATCCCTGAATTCGTGGATGCCGGAGCGGACCTGTTAACCGTGCATGTTGAAGCCTGCCCACATTTACACCGTACGGTGCAGTCTATTAAGGAACGACAAGTCAAAGCCGGAGTGTCCTTGAATCCGGCGACGTCCGTTACTAGCGTTGAGGAAATTCTTGGTGACGTGGATCTAATCCTGGTGATGTCTGTGAATCCCGGCTTTGGAGGCCAACAATTTATCTCATCCTGCCTGGATAAGATCCGGCGGGTCCGGACCATGATCAATAATTCGCGCAGTTCGGCACATTTGGAAGTGGATGGGGGAGTCAACCTGACCAACGTGGCTTCGGTGATTCAGGCCGGTGCGAATGTTCTGGTTGCCGGTTCCGCCATTTTTGGCAGCAAGAATATTCCTGAAACCATTCGGCGGATGCGAACCGCGGCTCAGACCGTGATCGTCTAATCGGGCCCATGAATTCTCCGAATAATACGGACAGCCTTCATCCTCTCGAAATTCAGGTCCTCCGTGAACTGGGGAAATACCCTCAGCCACTTTCAGACCTTCAACTTGCCAATCATACTGAGCTGGCCCCCTCACAAGTCAGCATGGCGGTCGGATGGTTGCTTACGAAACAACTGGTGAGCCTGTCGTCAGAAACCACAACGACGTATGTCTCCCTCACCACGATCGGTGCCCAATACCACCAGCCGGACTCTTCTCCACTTGAGTGGATTCTTCAGACAGTGAAAAGTGCCACTCATGAAGGTTCAGCACCAACCGTGAAGGATCTTCAAGGCACGGGGAAATTCCAACCCTCCGAACTAAGCCGGGCGATCGGAATTCTCAAGAAAGAAGGCGTCCTTCAGATGGGTGCAGGGGGAGTGCTGGAGATAACCAGCAAGGACAGTGTCACCGCAAGGGACCTGCGAAGTCTGCTTAATCAGGTTCAGGAAGGTGCACAACCCCTGGATTCGTTTGCATCCGATCAGCAGGCATTGCTTCGCCAATACGCCGTCAAACGGGGTAATACGCAGGAACCCTTTCGCATCGATGATCATACCGAACGGACCTACGTCCTGACAGATGAGGGCCGGAATCTTCTGCCTCATTTACGGGAAGGGGCCGCCCAAGAAATTTCTCAATTAACCCCGGAACTCTTAAAAGACGGATCCTGGCGTCACGTATCCTTTCGTAAATACTCCATCAACCTTCGCCCCCCTCGCCTGGCAGTCGGCAGGCGGCATTCCTATCGGGAATTTCTGGATACCGTGAAGTACAAGCTCACGAGCATGGGGTTTCAGGAAATGCGTGGCGAACTCATTGAGACGGAATTTTGGGATATGGACGCCCTTTTCATGCCTCAATTCCATCCTGCTCGTGCCATCCATGATGTATATTTTGTCAAAAATCCCAAGATGGCTAAGAAAATTCAGGAGCCATTTCTCAGCCAGGTAAGCCAAGTCCACCGTGATGGGGGAACGAGCGGATCGAAAGGGTGGAAATACGAGTATGACCCTGAGCGGGCGAAGCGCTTAGTCCTCCGTAGCCAGGGCACGGCTGTTTCCGCTCGGACCTTGGCACAGAATCCCCCGGTTCCCGGCAAATTTTTTTCCATTGCCCGGTGTTTCCGTTATGACAATGTCGATGCCACGCATGCCACGGACTTTTTTCAGGTGGAGGGGATAGTGCTTGGCTCCGATATCAACTTTCGAACACTTTTGGGACTCCTGCAATTGTTCGCCACGGAAATGGCACAAGCCAAAGAGATTCGATTTTTTCCGGCTTATTTCCCGTTCACCGAACCCTCGGTGGAATTGCATGTCCGTCATCCCAAGCTTGGATGGATGGAATTGGGTGGCGCCGGTCTTTTCCGATCTGAAGTCACCATCCCGTTAGGAGTGACGGTTCCGGTTATTGCATGGGGACTCGGGCTGGATCGAATGGCCATGATCGCCCTTGGGATACAGGATATTCGCGATTTATTCACTTCCGATCTAGAAGCGGTTCGCAATATGCGCCGTCATTTTTAGCTACGCCCATGCCAACCATTTCCATTTTCCAAAAAGATTTCTGTCGACTTGTTGGTCGTGATGCCTCTCTGTCAGACATTGAACAATGGATGCCCTATGTGAAAGGGGAGGTCAAAGACGTCTCACAGGAGACTGGTGAAATGCGCGTGGAACTTCAAGATACCAATCGGCCTGATTTATGGTGTGTGGAGGGGATTGCCCGACAAATTCGATCGGTGCTGAATAAAGGGATGCCCCCTTACGCCTTTTTTTCGGAGAAGAGGGGCGCCAAACGCCGGATTCAAGTGGCCCAGGGCATGGAAACCGTTCGACCATATGTCGCGGGTTGCGTCTCGATGGGATATGCCATGACGCCTGATGGCCTCGACCAGTGTATTCAAACTCAGGAAAAATTAGCCGACGCTTTTGGGCGAAAACGTGAGACCGTATCGATCGGCCTCTATCGTGCCTCCGCCATTGCCTTTCCGGTCACCTATGGCCTCGTGAAACCGGATGAGATTCGATTTACGCCATTGGGCTTTGATGAAAAAATGACCCCCCAGGAAATCCTCACCGTTCATCCCAAAGGCCTGGAATATGGATCCATTCTCGCTGGATGCGACCGGTTGCCGCTTCTTTGGGATTCAGATGGACAGGTATTGTCCTTTCCTCCCATCATCAATAGTCGTGAACTTGGTGAAGTGCGGTTAGGGGACACGGACTTACTTGTGGAAGTCACCGGAACCGACTTAAGTATGGTTGTCTTGGCCTTGAATATTTTTGCCTGCAATTTAGCCGATCGTGGGGCCACCATCGAATCATTGGACATTAACTATCCCTACAAAACTGAATTCGGCACGACCATTAAAACCCCACTGAGCATGAATCAATCCCAACGGATTTCCATGGAAGCCATTGAACAGGCCTTGGGAATGCCACTCGGTTCGGAAGCGATTCAGGAAGCCCTTGCCTCTTATGGATACCAGGTGAAAGCGACCAGGCAGTCCGTATCCGTCACCTTACCCGCTTTTCGAAACGATTTCATGCATGTGATGGATGTCGCGGAAGATGTGGCCATTACCAGAGGCTATGAATCGTTTTCTCCCATCATGCCACAGACCTTCACGGTTGGAAGTCTCTCGATGGAAGAACAAACCAGCGATCGTATGCGTGATCTTCTGGTCGGATTTGGATTTCAGGAAATATTTTCCAATATCATGGCTTCCCATCAGGAGTTGGTGGAAAGGATGCGGATTACTGATACCGAATATGCGCAACTGGTAGAAGTGGACAACGTCATGTCCCAAACCTATGCCTGCCTGAGACCTTCCATTTTACCGTGCCTGCTTCGGGTGGAAGCCCTATCACCTCGCGCGTTTTATCCTCATCTACTTTTTGAGGTGGGAGAAACGGCTCAACTGGATTTGGAGGCCAATGTGGGTTCTCGCACGACCCTGTCCGTTGCCGCCATTAGCGCCAATTCGGGAGCAAATTTTTCAGAAATTCATAGTTACCTGGATTTATTGATGTATTACATGGCGTGGCCCTACGAACTGGAGCCAGTCACTCATCCCTCATTTTTAGAGGGACGAGTCGGCCGTATCCGCTGTAATGGGCATGCAGTAGGATATATCGGAGAGTTTCACCCGGAAGTACTCGAATCCTGGCAAATCGATATGCCAACCTCCGGGTTTGAATTCGAGATCAGAAAGCCGGAAGCTTAGGCGGCGACGGGTTGTCCGTCTCCCTTGGTGAGGGTCACAAGGTGAGCAAAGCCTTGAGGATCGTGAATCGCCATTTCTGAAAGCATTTTTCGATTTAATAACACATTGGCTTTCTTCAGCGCATTCATGAACTGACTATAGGTGACTCCTTGCGCGCGAACAGCCGCGTTGATTCGGGTAACCCAGAGCTGCCGGAAATTACGTTTTCTCTGTTTCCGTCCAGTGTAGGCATACGCTTGCCCCTTATCCACTGATTCGGTAGCAGTCCGGAAAAGTTTACTTTTTCCTCCATATTGGCCGCTCGCCAGTTTGAGCCGCTTTTTCCGGCGCTGTCGAGTTTGTGGCCCACCTTTTACCCTTGGCATGACACGTTCTCCTTAATTTTTGAAATGTTACTACTTATAGGGGAGTAATCGAGACAGTGAAGTTTGGTCTTCCTTTCTGACCTCTGCTGAACCGCTTAGTCTGGATTTGACTCCAGGTGCCTTGGAAGTGAGGATATGACGCATTCCGGCCTTTCGCCGCATCCACTTGCCAGAGCCGGATCGTTTAAATCGCTTACTGGCTCCTGAGTGATTTTTTAATTTCATTTTTGCCATTTCTTATTTTCCTTTTTCAACGACCGGCAAACTGCCGGCTTTTCCTCAACTTAGCCAATTATTTTGGCGCGACCACCATGTAAAGATTCCGTCCCTCCATTCTAGGAGGACTTTCAATATTTCCTGCGCCCTTTAACTCCTCAATAACCTTCTGAATCGCTTTGAACCCAAGCTCTTGATTGGCCATTTCTCGACCGCGGAACATAACCGTAACTTTGGTCTTATTCCCTTCTTCCAGGAAGTCCCGTATTTGCCGGACTTTCGTCTCCATATCGTGCTTGTCTGTCCGAGGCCGAAATTTAACTTCCTTAACCTGGGTGGATTTCTGGTTAAGTCGCATGCGATGTTCTTTTTTGCTCTGTTCATACTTAAATTTCCCATAATCCATAATACGGCAGACCGGAGGGTCCGCGGTAGGAGCCACTTCCACCAAATCATATCCAATTTCCCTCGCCTGCCGAATCGCCTCGGATGTCTTCAGGATTCCAAGTTGTTCACCTTCAGCACCAATAACCCGGACTTCAGGATTTTTGATGAAATGATTAATACGTTGTTTGGGTGTCACCGGACGAGTCATTCGAAAAGTAAAGAACCCTTTTTAACAGCCTCGGGCATGTCTTCCCGAATCAGCGTCACCAAATCAATAATAGGCATCGTTCCCAAATTTTTCCCGTTCCTTTGCCGCACCGCAACCATCTTTGCTTCAGCTTCCCGATCCCCCACGATAATCATGAAAGGAATCTTTGCCTTTTCAGCCTCACGGATTTTAAGGCCAATCTTTTCATTTCGCAAGTCTAAGACGACGCGACAGCCTTCCTGACGAAGATTTTTTTCAACCTCTTGAGCATACCCTTGATGTTTTTCTGAAATTGGGAGGACTGTAACCTGAACAGGGGCCAACCAGACCGGAAAGGCACCCCCAAAATGCTCCAGGAGAATCCCGAAAAATCGCTCAATCGATCCTAGTAAAGCCCTGTGAATCATGATGGGTTGATGAGTTTTACCATCATCACCTACGTAGGTCAGCCCAAACCTTTCGGGATTATTGAAATCGATCTGAACCGTTGAGCATTGCCAGGATCGGCCTAAGGCATCCTGAATTTTGACATCGATTTTAGGCCCGTAAAAGACCCCTTCCCCCGGATCTTCCTGATATGAATAGCCCCCGTTTTTCAGGGCATTTTCCAACGCAAGGGTCGCTTGATCCCACTGATCGATCGTCCCCACAGCCTTTTCCGGCCGAGTGGAGAGAAACATCTTGAATTCCGTAAATCCAAAAGTCCCCAGCATGCTCGTAATAAACTTCAGGACCTTTTGGACCTCTTCACCCAACTGGTCAGGGCGGCAGAATAAATGAGCATCGTCCTGGGTAAATCCCCGAACCCGCATCAGGCCATGCAGAACTCCGGAACGTTCGTACCGGTAGACCGTTCCCAATTCCCCATAGCGGATAGGCAGATCACGATAACTGCGCAAATGTGATTTATACACCATGATGTGAAACGGGCAATTCATGGGCTTTAACTGATATTCACTGGACTCGACAGGCATGGAAGCGAACATATTTTCTTTGTAGAAGTCCACATGCCCGCTGGTTTTCCATAAATCCAACCGAGCCACATGCGGCGAATAGACCAACTCATACTGATTGGCTAAATGTTGTGTCCGCCAGAAATTTTCAATCAGCAGACGGATTTGTGCCCCTTTGGGGTGCCATAAAATAAGACCGGGTCCGGTTTCGTCCTGAATACTAAATAAATCGAGGTCTTTCCCGAGCTTTCTATGATCACGACGTTTGATCTCCTCTAAATTATCCAAATGAGCCTGCAAGGCTTCTTTAGAGGGGAATGATGTGCCATAAAGCCGCTGCAACATGGGATTTCGTTCATCCCCTCGCCAATAGGCTCCTGCGCTATTTAGAATTTTAAAGGCCTTGACATAGCCCGTGGCCGGGAGATGGGGGCCACGACAGAGATCAACGAAGTCCCCTTGGGTATAAGCAGATACCGGTTCTCCATCAGGAAACCCTTGAATAAGCTCTACCTTATAGAATTCACCACGATTTTTAAAAAATTCTATTGCCTCTTCCTTGGAGAACTCACGTCTTGAAACCGAAAGATTCCGTTTGATGATTTCCAACGCTCGAGCTTCGATTTTTTCTAAATCTTCCGGCGTGAACGGGCGCTCAAAGGCAAAGTCATAAAAAAAGCCCTCTTCAATGGCCGGACCAATTGTTAATTGTGCGGAAGGAAAACACTCCTTCACCGCTTGGGCCATAATATGCGTACTACTGTGCCGATAAATTTCTTTGCCTTCTGGGGAATCAAACATCAACGGCTGCAAGGTTGAATCGGTCTCAAGGGAAGCCAGGAGGTCTATTTCCACCCCATTGGCCTTCACAGCAAACACCTCAGGTGGCACGGCTCCCTTCAGCCTCTCTAGTGCCGCTTTCGCCGAAATTCCTTTGGGAAGAGGCTGGCTACTTTCGCCTTGCAGTGATACCTGAATAGATTCCATTGGAGTAAAAACACCTAATAAAAAAGGATTTACATTCCCTGATAAACGCAAGAAAAGGCACCATTCCCCTCAATCAAGGAAGCTGGATACCTGTCAGGCTTTTTTGGAGAAAGATAATGGTAGGCGCGGGCGGTATTGAACCGCCGACCTCTACCGTGTCAAGGTAGCGCTCTCCCCCTGAGCTACGCGCCTATATCTTACCGGCCATATGCTAGACTGCATTGCCGAGCTTGTCAAGAAATGGTTATTTTTCAAGGGGAAATGGAAAGACGATCAAACAGAATCCGATTCCGTCTTTTTGCGTTTTCCGGCAGTAGATTGCTTTAACTGATTGACGGAGATTTGAAATTCTGTAATCTTTTTCCTGAGAGTATTGCGATTGAGGCCAAGAAGCCGAGCCGCTTTGATCTGATTGCCATGCGTTTCTCGTAAGGCCAGTTCAATCAGGGGCCGTTCAACGGCTCTCATTAAGGTAGGATAGAGGTTTTTCCCTGATCCGACATTCATTGCTCGAACAAAATCCCCCAATTTTTTTTCCACATAACTGGCCAAGCTCACATCTTTCGGATCGATAGCCCCCTCTTTCGATGGTTGATCTCCCATAACCTGCCGGATCTGATTCATGGTACTCCAGGCGGGCAAGGGACCGGCATAGATAAATGTCTTGGACAAATTTAATTGGCCATTCAGTGCCGACAAGGCAGGAAAAAATTTCTTTCCGGATTCATCCAGAATCACGCCGGTAAATTGTTGAGAGCGCATGGCTGCTTCCAGAGAAGAGCAGTCATCCAACACCGTAATGGTGTTCTGGAGATCAGGACCTTCAACCCGCGACCTGAGATCAGGATCCTGGGTTAATAGAGCAAACCGTATGTGAGAAGGGTTCACAGACACGTTATTAGGGTCAGGTGAAATGCAAGCGAGGATTATGTCGGAACATTATTTAAAAATCAATTGAGGTCTATCTCCTAGGTTGAGAAACTCAAGCAATTCCCAAAAGTGGACCCACTATACGTAATGTGCCCCAAATCAACACGCCACCAATGGCATCCAACAACAATCCGGCTTGCACCATTCGGAGAATCGGAATTTTCCCCGTTCCATACACAATGGCATTCGGAGGAGTAGAAACCGGCAACACAAATGCCAGACTTGCAGCCATACACGCTCCAAGGACCGGAGGGACAGGAGAAAAATTGGCCGTGTGGGCTATGGCGATGAGCACCGGCACAATCATGCTGGTGGCTGCGGTATTCGACGCAAGCTCCGTGAGAACCAGGGCCGTCAGAATGGCCACACCCGTTAATCCCCAGATAGACTCGATCCCAAACATAGCCACCATACCCTGGCCAATCGCTTTCGCCAATTCGGTTTCCACCATCAGCTCCCCAAAGGCGATGCCTCCTCCGAATAACAGGATCGTTCCCCAATGAATATTGGCGGCTTCTTTCCAGGTTAAGGTGAATTTCCCCTGCCGAAAGTCCAAGGGCAGAAGAAACAAAAGCCCGGAGGCAAAAATAGGCACCAATTCTTTCGGCAAATGAGCACGAACCCATTGCACGACGGCATGATCCCCTTCCAACCATATTGAGAGCATGGCCGGGAGTAGCCACAGCAGGACAGCCAGCACAAACACCGCAAACGTATATTGCTCCCCTCGAGTCCAGGGAAGAGGGCCCGAAATCTTGAGAACAGAAGATTCTTCATGAAAAGACGACTGAGAAGGGGGAGGATGTAACCAATACAAAAGAGTAAACATCACGAGCAGCATCACACTCGCCAACGGCAATCCAATCAGCAACCATTGGTCGAATGAAATCGTGAAATTGGCTTGCTGGGCTAATAGCCCCACCCCGATTAAATTTGGCGCGGTGCCGACGAGAGTGGCCACCCCTCCAATACCGGCGCCATAAGCCAGACACAGCAAAAACCCGGTCTCAAAGGTGTTCAAATTAGGATGGCCCTGCCGAAGCGCCCGCAATACACCAAGCGCAATGGGTAGCATGACCGCCGTTGCCGCAGTATTGTTAATCCACATAGACAGGCCGGCAACAGCCAAACTCATAGCCATCATAATACGAATAGGATTGGAACCCACACATTTACGTGACAACAGCCAATTGCCAAACCGGCGGTCCAACCCATGCACGGAGAGGGCCTCCGATATGAAGAAACTCCCAATAAACAGGAAGATGATAGGGTGGGCATAGGCAGAAAACACGGATTGCATGTCTCCTAACCCTGCAACGACACACAATCCACAGCCCAGCAAAGCGGTAATGGGCAGAGGAATAGGCTCCGTAATCCACATCACCACGACCCAGCTTAAAATTGTTGCCAGAATTCTCGCGGGGTCGGACAGGGATTCGGGAAGCAGCACAAACATCAACCCGGCAATGAGCGGGGCGGCAAAGAGACCAAATTGATGCGCCGGAATGGCGGTATGGGGACCTTGACCGGATTGGCTCATGCAGCTCTTGAAATGGACGCGCTCAGGCTTAGGACATCCGGTTTGGCCTGAGACCGCGACCGCATATCCTGTTTTCCTATGTGCCGAAGTGGCTTGTTGGGTAACCTCTCTAGGATTTGGCGTATACAGCAGGTATCATACAGAAATGGGGATATGTGAGATAGGGACCCCGGGAAAGGATTCAACAATTTATCCTTATGCAATCAAAAATTCATACCTTGGACAGTCTCTTACAACGCATTTCGATTCATCAGCAGGCGGGGGAATCCATTGTCTTTACGAATGGGTGTTTTGATTTGCTGCATATCGGACATACGCGATATCTGGCGGAAGCCAAACAGTTGGGAGACCGATTAGTGGTCGGAGTCAACAGCGATCGTTCAGTCCGTCACCTGGGTAAGGGGGCGAACCGACCAATCCAAACCGATGCCCAACGGGCAGAGGTCATTGCCGCATTAGGTTGCGTAGATTACGTCATACTCTTTGACGAACCGGACCCCTTGAAACTCATCAAAGCCATCCAACCCAATGTCCTTGTAAAAGGAGGAGATTGGACTCCGGAACGGATTATCGGAAAAGATTTTGTGGAGGAACGGGGAGGACGTGTGCGAACGATTCCACTTGTCTCCGATGTTTCGACCACAACGATTATTGAACGAATTCTCACCACGCATGGAATAAGCCCATCCTGCTAGTCCGCACGTCGAGAACCTTTTTCGTGGTGTATATCAGATTATGAACGTCCCTTCCGTCTTCCATCATTTTGCACACCAGCTCCGCACGGTCGTTCCAGCGATCCCGGAACAGACGCCCCCGCCCTGTCTGCTTAGTACGCAACAGGCCTGCCTCGCCCTGGCCATGACCCTGTTCACACTTCCGGAGAAAACGACCGCCGGCCCTGACAGCCAAACACACCTCATCATCACGCCCACACAAGAACAAGCCGAAGAATTGTATGAAGATTTGGAATTTTTCTTCTCGTTCATCAGGCGGGATCGCGAGACACTGGCATTGTTCCCTCCATGGGCCACCATTCCCTATAACCCGGCACTGCCGGCCCACAGCGTTATTTGTCAGCGCGTTCGGTCTCTCCACCGGTTGTCTCGGGGTGCAAGCACGGTCGTCGTGAGCTCACTCCCGGCCATCTTGCATAAACTGCTTCCGCCGGAAGTCTTCGCTCAAGCATGTTTTTCCCTCAAGATAGGGGAGACGTGCGAGCGTGAGGTGCTTCTTCGTTCCTTAATCCGGCTAGGGTATGAACGTGGATCGTTGGCTGAAGTCCCCGGCGAGTTCAGTGTACGTGGCGGTATCGTGGATATTTTCTCCACAGCACAGGACCATCCAGTCCGGGTTGAGTTTCTTGGGGATACGGTCGAATCCATCCGGACGTTTGATCCCTCAACTCAAGAATCCATCACCCATCTCAAGGAAACCTGGGTCTTACCCACTCGGGAGTTCATTCCTCCTGATTCCGGGCAACCGGATAGCGCTATCGAACACATTCCGGCAAGCATTGAATGGGATCTTCCCCGGTATTATCCAAAACTTGTCACACTGTTTGAGTACATTCATACCCCGATCACCGTCTCTTTCTACCGACCGGTAGATCTGGATGCTGCGGCAGCGCAATTTTGGAATGCATTATTAGAAACATGGGAACACCTCCAGCCTGGCCAGGGGGGCACCTCCGCTCACGCTGACCCCGATCAACTCTATGAAATGTGGGAAACCATTAAAACCTATACCAGCATGTGTCCAACCGTATGGTGGGATAGCGTGGCTCCTGATACCAGCACCATGCCCTGTGTGCCTGTTTCCTTACAGGCTCAGTCTCCCGGCAGTGTCGGAGTAGGCATTCGCGGGCTTCCCTTTAAGGAAACCCTTTCCAAGCTGGACCAATTGCGGGCAGACTCCGAGATCTTTTTTGTCGCTCGCAGCCCGGGACAGGTGGAACGCCTATTGTCTCTCTTGCATGACCACGGCTTCCCCGCCAACAAGTGGCAACACCCCTTCCCCCAACCGGCGACGGATGCCCGCGCACCCTTTTACTGTCTTGAAGGAGACCTCTCGGCAGGGTTCCTCTCACCTGACGGACACATCGCGTTCGTCACCGAGGAAGAGTTATTTGGGAAGGGCATCCGGCATCGTCCCCACACAAAATCCCCCACCGCCAAATTTTTCTCCTCGCTGGAGGATCTGAAAGAAGGCGATCTCGTCGTCCATCTTCAACATGGAATTGGACGGTATCTGGGTTTGCGCCGGTTGGAAGTGCAGGGCTTTACCAGTGATTATTTGCTCCTGCAATTCGGTGGAACCGATACCCTGTATGTCCCGCTGGACCGCCTGAATCACATCCACCGCTATCGGGGAGCGGAACAACGGGCCCCGCGACTGGACCGCCTGGGAGGCACGGCTTGGGGCAAAACCAAGGCGAAAATCAAAAAAGGCATCGAGGATATGACCGAGGAACTCGTTGAACTCTATGCCAATCGGGAAGTCGCCAGACGGAGCGCGTACCAGGAGGATACGCTTCTGGTTCAGGAATTCGAAGCGGGCTTTGAATATGAAGAAACTCCGGACCAACTGCGAGCCATTGAAGAAATAGGACGGGATATGGAATCCCCAAAACCCATGGACCGCCTGGTCTGTGGAGATGTGGGATACGGCAAAACCGAGGTCGCGATGCGTGCCGCCTTTAAGGCGATCCAGGCCAACAGGCAGGTGGCCGTCCTGGTTCCCACGACCTTGCTGGCTCAACAACATTTTGAAAATTTTTCAATACGGTTTGCCCCATTCCCGGTCAAAATCGGCATTTTGTCACGCTTTCAGTCAGCCAATGAGATCAAAGCTACACTCAAAGACTTGGCAAGCGGGGTGATTGACATTGTGATCGGGACGCACCGGGTCGTGCAGAAAGATGTCGTTTTTAAACAATTGGGCTTGGTGATTATCGACGAAGAACAATCGTTTGGTGTCCGCCATAAAGAACGGCTCAAGCAACTCCGGACCCAGGTCGATGTTCTCACGCTGTCCGCGACCCCTATCCCCCGAACTCTGCAGATGGCCTTTTCAGGAGTCAGAGACCTATCCGTCATTGAGACCGCGCCTCCGGGTCGTTTGGCGGTGGAAACCCAGGTCCTCCGGTTTGATGCGACCGTGGTACGGGAGGCTATTGCCCGGGAACTCGCTCGTGGAGGGCAGGTATACTACGTGCACAATCGAGTGGAAACCATGGAGCAGACGGGTGCCTGGTTACAAGATCTGGTTCCGGAAGCACGGGTATTGATGGCCCACGGCCAAATGAACGAACATTTATTGGAACGGGTGATGTTACGATTTTTTCACCAGGAGGCCGATGTGCTGCTGGCCTCGGCCATTATCCAATCAGGTTTGGATATTCCAAGCGCAAACACCATTCTGATTGATCGGGCGGATTTATTCGGGCTCTCCCAGCTGTATCAACTTCGCGGACGGGTCGGGCGAAGCGGACAACAGGCCTTTGCCTACCTCTTCATTCCGAACGAGGAAACTCTGAGCACCGACGCACAAAAACGCATGAACGCCATTCAAGAATTTGCGGAACTCGGCTCCGGATTTCGGATCGCAGCCGCTGACCTGGAAATCCGGGGTGCGGGAAATTTACTCGGGAAACAACAGTCCGGCAATATCGCCGCCGTCGGATTGGATCTATACTTACAAATGGTGGAACAGGCTGTTCAGCAGCTTAAAGGCCAGGAAGTGGAAGAAGAATGGGAACCCACTCTTCAACTTGACGTTTCGGCCTTCATTCCCGAGGAATATGTGGAAGACCCCTCCCAGCGCCTGGGACTCTACAAGCGGTTATCCGGGAGTGACCGGTTAGGGGATTTGGCTTTATTATATGGGGAGACACTTGACCGGTTTGGATCGCCTCCTGCCGCCATGGAACGACTATTTGAAGTCATGCAAATCAAAGTGTTGGCCAAGGCCCTGCAACTCGAGTATGTCGAAGTCCGGGGAGGACTGATGAGCCTGCGCTTTCATGAACGGGCCAAACTCCCGGAACAGGGAATCCGTGCTTTGATGGACAAATGGAAAGATCGCCTGGACTGTCTTTCACCTCGTGCCTACCGTTTGACCCTGCCGGAGCAGGATTGGGCATCCATGTACCCCAGGGCCAATACGATTTTACAGGAACTCCAGCAGTCGATGGCCAAAGAGGAAGTGAGAACATGACGTGAAGAACGTGTGTGTATGCCTGAAAGACCGGCCTTTTCAGACGCTCACCATCTGGGTAGTGGCGAGCCTTCTCTTCTTTCCCGGGGTTAGCTTGAGTCTCACCGACCGCATTATTGCCGTGGTGAATAAAGAGGTGATCACGTGGTCTGATCTTGAAAAAGAATTACGCGATGAGTATAAGCGCCTGAACGCCAAATATCACGGAGAGGAACTGAACCGGCGATATTTCCAGAAACAACGAGAAGTCCTGAACCACTTGATTGATGATCACCTCATGATTCAAGAAGCTCAAGCCAAGGGGCTTTCTGTCACTCAGGAGGAGATCGATGAAGCCTTACGGCGAACTCCGCTGCCACCCACTCAAACCGAAGAAGAATTCGGGCATCAAATGCTCCTCAAAAAACTCTTTGACTTCGAGATTCGCCGGAACATTGTCATAGAGGAAGAAGAAGTCCGGCGGTATTATGAGGCCAACTCATCGCTATTTCTCTCACCGCCCCGGTACCGACTCCAGCAAATTCTGTTAGCCGGACAGGAAGGCTATGAACGGGAGAAAGCCAAGAATAAGGCCCAAACCATGTATGCGGCCTGGACACCGAATACGACGTTCGAGGATTTCGCTACCAGGCATTTCGAGCGAATTCATGAATTAGGCTGGATGCAGGAAAACGAATTAGTAGCCCCCCTGAAGCAGGTGGTCAAGGAATTGAAACCGGGACAGATCTCGGCCCCGATTGAAACCCTCTTAGGTTTCCACCTCATCATGGTAGAAGAAATTCAAGAACCCCAGCCGTTCCCGCTTGAAGTCGTGGAGCGGGATATCCGTGGGATGCTTACTAAGCAACGATCCGAGGAAGCCTATCGAAATTGGCTTGCCGATATCAAACAAAAAGCCTTCATCGATGTGAAGCTGAAATAGAGGTATTCATTTCCCCGCTGATCGTTTAAGACCTTCTCCCGTCACGAATCCCTGTCATACGCCTTCTTACACCTGATCTAAGCGCCGATAGGTCTTTTGGGCCAGATTGTAAATCTCAATAAAACCTGCAGACGCATTCTGGTTGAAACTCGCATCTTTATTAAAAGTGGCCAAGTTGGCATCGAATAAGGAATAGGGGGATGTCATCGCGACCACATCAGCTTTTCCTTTAAACAGCTTTACCTTTACCGTTCCCTTCACACGCTGATTGGCGGAATCCTGAAAGGCATGGATGGCATCCATTGACGGATCAAACCATTTAGCGCCATAACAGGTGTACGCCCACTTTTCATCAATGATTTTTTTCAGTTCGTTTAAATCTCGGGTATTGACGAGTTTTTCCAGATTAAAATGCGCTTTGATCAGAATTTCTGCTCCCGGAGCTTCATACACACCACGAACTTTCAATCCCACCAAGCGATCCTCCGTCAAATGCACAATGCCTATCCCATGCCTTGCCCCTACCGCATTGGCACGTTCAATGACCTGGCAAAGGGGCAGATCCTTACCATTGATTGAACAAGGGATTCCTTTGTTGAACCCGACTTCGACAATTTCCGGTTCATCCGGTGCCTGTTCCGGGGGAACGCACACCTGCAGAAACTTTCGTAAATCAGGAATGCGGGCCGGATCCTCGATATCCCCTCCCTCATTAGTCGAGCCCCACATATTATCATCATGGGAATACAGGTACTCTTTAGTTTGTTTAATGGGGATATCGTGTTGTTTGGCATAATCAATTTGTTCATCCCGGCCCATACTCCATTCACGTACGGGCGCGATCACTTTCATCGTGGCATCCAATGTCGTGATGTAATTTTCAAAGCGAACCTGATCATTTCCTTTTCCCGTAGAGCCGTGAGCTATGACCTTGATTCCCCGTTCCTTGGCCACACGCACGGCAATTTCCGAGAGTGTCACTCGGGCAAGGGGAGTCGACAGAGGATACCCTCCCTGGTAATCCGCATTGGCTTTAATGGCGCGAGACAGCAGTTTTTCAGCAAATTCCTCCCTGGCGTCAATGACCACCGCCTCTTCCGCACCGAGCCTGATCGCCTTGGCTTTTACCGCCTCAAGATCCTCATGTAATTGGCCCACATCGACCGTAAGCGCCACGATGGAACAGGCATACGCTTCCTGAATCCATTTGAGCATAATGGAGGTATCCAGCCCTCCCGAGTACAGCAAAACACACTTATCAAACGTTCCCTTTTTGGCTTCGTGAGATGCAATTTTCTGATACGTAATTTTTGATTCCATGCCGTGTTCACCTAAAATGAGGTTGTGTATATTTATTCAGCCCTCACCATTTGTTCAAACGGAAGAGCTCACTGTTGAAGGGGATAATAACCCAAGAAGATGAGGGAATTCGATATTAGGCGGTGATATATCGATCGACTACGGCGGCCCCAACGGCATCCCCCCAGACATTGACTGCGGTCCGAAACCGATCGATCAACCAGTCAATGGCCAAGAGGAGCCCCAGGCCCTCGAGGGGAAGCCCGACTGCCTGAAAGACCACGACCATCGTCACAAGCCCAGCTTCAGGGATCCCTGCAGCGCCAATGGCAGACACCGTCGCCACCACAAACAGGACAATAAGCGCTTCTCCACTTAATGCAATCCCCCAGGCTTGGGCGATAAACACTGCGGCCACTGCTTCATATAATGCCGATCCATCCATATTGACCGTCGCACCGACTGGAAGGACAAACCGGCTTGATCGACTGCTCACACCGGCACTTTCGACCCCCTCCATGGTCAGAGGCAAGGTTGCAGACGAGCTGGCCGTGGCAAACGCGCTGGTGAGGGCCGCGCCCAGGGAACGCATAAAGGCCAAGGGATGACGTCGACCGGCCACATGCAAAATAAGCCCAAGAATCATTCCTGCATGGATCGCCAATCCCAGAAGTACCGTAACCGTGAATAACCCTAAACCAACTAAGAGCGCGACAATTCCGTCAAGTCCACCGGCACTCGCTAAACGCCCTGCCACCAGGCCAAACACACCAATGGGACCGATCCACATCACAAGGTGAATCAACTTCATAATCGCCCCGAATATCCCTTCAAAAAATCTGAGCACCAATGTCCCAGTTTCCCCGACCGTCGTCAGAGCCGCCCCGAATGCCAGAGAAAAGATGACCAATGGCAGCAATTCACCCTGTGAAGCGGACGCGAATAAATTCGGGGAAAGAAATCCCTTTATGAGATCCAGCCATCCGATGTTCACCGCCGCTGCCAATCCGGCAGGGGCCACCGCTGCGGCAATATCGGCTCCCACACCGGGTTTTATAAGACTGACCAGAATCACCCCCAGCAAAATTGCCATGCCTGAGGTGATCAAATAGTACGTAACTGTCGCTCCTCCCAATTTACCCAATTGGCGAATATCGCCCAGGGATCCAACCCCCTGGATAATCGAAGCCACAATCAAAGGCACCACCAGCATCCGCAACATCCGCAGCCAGAGTTCACCAAGGACTTCCACATGGATAGCGGCTTCCGGAGCCAGGGCCCCGAGCACCCCGCCGGCGACCGCACCGGTCACCATGAGCCACACAAGGGGACCATGACCATTTCCACGAGCTACAGGAAGGAGTTGTTTGGTAATGGGACGAACCTGAATTTAGGAAGAGATAAAAGTTACTTGGTCTTTTTAGCTATTTTCGATTCCGCCACTCGGGTACCCGAAGTGTTGATATTGGTCTGCCTCACAAGGTCATCGAAATTATCGAGGGAAATAATGGGCTCGAGCTTGTGATGCAAGAAAATCAGAGCCCTGGAGGGTTCCACACCAATCTGCCAAATAAGATCCTGGTCCGGTTTAATTTCTTGCAAATAGGCAATGGCAGCGGCATTGATAATTGTCTTGCGCTCCCCTGTCAGTGTCGATTGCCTGACTTGTAAAAAAGACATACTTCACCACCCCTTCCAAAATTCAGAGGCCCATAAAATTATAACCAGGTGAAGGCCTGTCCCCATCCTTCCTTCGCATGTGCGGTCACATCGGCGATGATTTCGGCCGGAACGGCTTTGGGGTCCCCAACTTCCATCTGATTATAGTGAAACGCATAGATATGAGCGGCAAAATGCTCGAAGGGCAATGACGATTCTCCTGGAATTTCCCAGTGACCGACCACAGACGGCTCAACCCCTCTTCCCCAATTTTGACGGCCCTCGTTGTTGGGATTGAAAAAATAGACACGAACCTTGCCTTCTTCATCCTCGGCCACACGCTGGATGGAGACGGCATGATAACCTAAAAAAACCCCGTGAACATTAGTAATGAGAAGCCCGACAGGATTGGGATATACCAAATCATGACCCCCGTCATACAACGGGTGATGAGTGGCATAAAATAACCGTAAAAAATCTTCGTACCCGGAAACGGTCTGATTAACCATCGTAATGGAAGCCAGACTGGTCGCCACCCATCGACCGTACAAAGCCGGATTCACCCATTTGTGTGGGTCCTCACCCCGTAAAGCCGCACGCTTCATCTTTTCATCGTAAATCCGGTCGAGGTGAGGCACCAGAATGCGTGAGACTGGATCGACCTTCAAATCAAATTTTCCTTCCGCAACTCCTCCCCCGATTTTGCCGGATAAAATCGGCGCTCCCTCAAACATAAACTCAACCGTGTCATCCCGAGCCGCGCTGGTCAGTAATTGGAGCAAATATCCAGGATCATGGAGACTCCAAAGACTCAGGGCTCGAGCACCCTGACAGGTCGGATTGTTTCCCTGCCCCACTCCCAACGGCTGCCCTAACATGGCGATGGCACCACCCACAATGGCCGCATTAGCCGTAATCCCACTCCCGCGAGGCAGATGTTTCTTGGTCACTTGTTGGGCAGTAGAACATAATTCAAGATTAAGCAATTTGGTCAGACCATCAGCGACCTCTGGTCGTGCCAGCAGCATTCGCTCCAACATCTGTTGAAATCCATAAATGATCCAACTGGTGGCGGGATGAATGGTCAGGCGCATCAACTCAAAGACCTTTTCCCGATATTGTTCCATATGGGCCTGGGCAACCTCGGTTAAATCCAAGGCAGTTGCCAGGATCCCAGTTTCCTCTCGTTTGAGGGCATGCTGAAGGAACGCGACATGGTATTCGCTGGATAAACCGGTCAGGGTCAATAATTTTCCAACGACCTTCGCCTCATTTTCTATCTCATGTGTGGTGGCTTTGGCCAAGAGTTTGAGATAGTTCGTGGGAGAGCCGGCTTTTTTGGCCAGTGGTGTGGGAGGACCCGTGGCCTTGAGGTATCGGTCGAGTCTGGCGGCTAACTTGGGATCAGGATCCCCCTTGATGTTTTCTGCCTGCTCGATCATTTTGAGGGTGAGGCTCACATCAATTGGTCGCTGAGCCACTCGCGCATCGATGTCATCAAGAACCTGTTCCAGCAACCCTTCCGAGGAAATCTCATGCTTAATCATGGCTAATATTCTGTGCGCCCGTGCATGGACCTTCGGACGAAGACGAGACTCCTCGGTCTCACTGCCATACAACAAATCTAGATTAAGCCCCATGACTGTCCGTAAAAAGGTTAGGGCTTGCTCTGCGGAAAATTTCGGGTGCGTCGAGTCACCTGCTGCAATGGCTAAAACCCGAAGTTCACTCAGCATTTCCAAAGACGAATACTGGCCTTCGGCACGTAGTCCCGCGCTCACTAACCCCGGCAGAAGCCGGTCGGGGTGTTCCCAGGGTCCGGCATGAAAGACCCCAGCGGAGTCAAAGCGATGGGCCTGTTCTCTCACGAATTGCAGGCCTGCGTCGGTTTCAAATAAATCCGTGGCACGCCGAATGACCTCCGGCTGGTATTTGGCCTTCACAAATGGGGTCGCCTGTTCCAAGGCCTCAAGGGCCTGAAGTAAGGCTTGCTCCTGTCGCGCAGTAGCGGCCTGCAATTCAGTCTGAGGGGAGCCCTCGGGGGAATCACTCATAGAAGTCATACTCCTCATAACGCTGGACGAGCTCACGCAGGGTTTCCGGATCTTCTCCAGCCAGGAAAACGGTTCCATAATGATTACCGAATCCCACGCGCTCTGCCACTTTGGCGGTAACAGGTTCAAACATGGTATGCCGGTCCATATAGGGATGGGCTTCCAATTCCTTAGGAAACTGAAGTTGATGAACGCTGGCTTTCCGAGGATACACCATTAAGTTG
Organism: Nitrospiraceae bacterium; assembly: GCA_020632595.1. NCBI lineage: Bacteria > Pseudomonadati > Nitrospirota > Nitrospiria > Nitrospirales > Nitrospiraceae > Nitrospiraceae bacterium. The sequence goes on from JACKFF010000005.1 coordinate 76,842, forward strand.
GCCGCAAAAATTTTATGGTCTTTTTCCTTTGGGAAAAACCGGTCTAATTCTGTTTTGGAGGTATTGGGATCGGAACATAACAACAGAGCCGCATACGGATTAAAGCCATGGGCACGCTGAATGAGTTCGAAAATATGGCCGCCGGGAACACGGGCCGCCACCTCCCCGAAGTGTAACTCCCCTTCCTGGTCCAAGAAATATTCCGGATGAATCATACCATTCACGATGCCAAATGCCTTCATGAGTTTTTCAATCGCCTTACGAATTTTTGTCCGGTGCTTACTGAGCCTTGGCGTTTCCGGCACGATCTGGGAATAACCCAAATGCACGTACTCGGTAATATTCATAAATTCGATTTTCCCTTTATGGATAAAGGCTTCGACCGAAAATTCCTGCCCGGCCAAATGGCTTTCGGCCAGACACGGAAAGGCATCGTCGGGAAGGGAGGTGATGTCTTCTCGGCTGCGAACAAACACATGGCCCACACTGCCTGCCGCCGATAGAGGTTTCAGATGAACCGGTTCTGGCGCTTCCTCCTGCAAGCGGAGTCTTGCCTCATTGATGTCATCAAAAAATGCGAGAGCTTCCTCCCGCGAGCGAATCTCCTCAAACACGCCCACTCGAATACCGTTCATTTGGGCATTGCGCTTCATCATGGCCTTGTCACGGAACAAGAGAGCCCGTTGAAAGGCACGAGGGTCTTTAAGCAGCCGTGTATTGAGTGACCCGGCCCATTCCACCGTTTCTTCATACAGGGGCACAGCATGACTCACCCCTCGCTCAAGCAATTTTTCATAGAGTCGGTCGGAGTTCTGATTGTGGACATAATAGTCCCAGGTCACCACATCAACTCCATCCTCTTTCAATGCGATATCAAAACCCTCCGGCACCACGGCGACGAAGGGAATATTGTGTTCCTTTGCGGCTTCCATCGTTTCCAGGCTATAGCCGAGCAGAGCCACCGGCGCCCTCTTTCCTACCTTGGATTTCTTGACCACTGGTGCGTTCTTTTCCATGCAGGCCTCCTTTAGTGGGGGACATATCGAATAGACTCCTCCATCCTGTCCCCGCTTGCAGACAAATGGAAGAACCCATCAGCAATAATGATTCGCTCGTTTGTGAGGAAAGGTGTGTTAGAACAGATATTGGTACAGTTCAAAACCCTCTTCATAGTAGGGTTTCAACCAACCGCCCCGCCACTCTAAGACCTGGTCACGAGTGGTCGCAATGCATTCAAAGCCGAACCGGCGATAGGAGCGCGTGGCCCAGAAGGCCTTGGGATGGGCAATTAACACCATGCCGCGTTTTCCCTCGCGCCAAGCCACATCACGGACGTGATTAAGCAATTGAGGCCCAAACCCTTTGCCGGTTTGGTGATCATAGACATAAATATATCCGATATAAAACATATCTCCGACTGACTGTGTAGACACGATGCCTACCGGTGCCTGCTCTTCCCGCCCGATATAAAACTGCCGCCGCTCAAACTCTCTTTCTCCCCAGGATTCATCCACCTCATGCTGTGCCATATCCTTTTCATGAAGAAAGGGCCGGTACCAGTCGGCAGAAGACCTGAGGATATTGGCCGCAATCACCATCTCATGACGTTTGGCCGGCTTAATGTCCAGGCCTCGATGAATGATTCTCCTTCCGCTTCTTCGATGTAGCCGTTCCCCAATTTCCGTTTGATTTTGCATCATGAAGATCGATCCTTTTTTAAAAAAAAATTGTACCGCGGGCTCATACTCCTCACGAGTCGAGCCTGAGATTTATTGCCTATTGGTGTACTAATTCTTAGAGGAAAAATTGGTGTGAGCATCCGTTCGTTCACACCGGTATTTTCACATTGCGTAAGATCTGTCAAATTTTGAATGTTTGTGACGAAAACAGACGGCCCACATCACTTCGTTTTCGTAATTTAGGAGGGCGAATGGGAATGTGCTGCATAGCATATTCCCACTGCCCCATCACAGGTTTTCAGGCGCAACCAGTCAAAATGGTCTTGGCCCGATCACCGAATTGCATTTAAAACAGACCCCTCACAGACAGTCAGACCGTTCATGTTTTGGTAATTTCTTATGGCAATCGAGAAACTTACTCGATCCATACCTCAATATACCTATACATCTCGCAAGACCTGTTCCATCAGTTAACCCGTTGATATTTGTGATTTTGTGGAATTTTGGGACTGTTGTGTCCCTATATTTGGGACAGACTTGACTCATTTAAAAATTATGAGACACTATTGTCTCAATGACAGAAACTTCTTCCATAGTAATCATGGGTTCCCCGGATCTGGAAAAGGACTTAAGTCGTGAAGGCCTTGGAGTGGTGCGGCTGGAAACCCCGGAAAATGTGAAAACCTTGGAGATTGGTTCTCAGACACGCCTGGTCATACTCGATGGACAGTACCTTGGAGACTCCCTTGTGTCTGACATGATGGTGACCATACAAGAACACAGACCCTATCTTGATGTCTTGGTGTTTAAACCGGGAGCCGATGCAGCCTATGTCCATTCGGTTCTGAAAAACGGGGCATCGGATGTGATTTATGAGGATTCACATGAAAAACTGCATCAAGCCATAGAGGCCATTCAGACCAATCAAAAGTTTTCTCCGGATACACCGGATTTGCGTGATACCCGCAAAAGACTGGGCAGCTTTGAAGGCATTCTCAGCCGTAACGGAGTCATGTGGGATATTTTTGAAACCATTACCCGCACGGCGAGCTCTGACGCCACCGTATTAATTGTGGGGGAAACCGGAACGGGTAAAGACTTGCTGGCCAGGGCGATTCACCGGCAGTCGGGGCGAACCGGGAGATTTGTGGCGGTCAATTGCAGCACGATCAGTCCGGAAATTATTGAATCGGAACTGTTCGGCCATGAACGCGGGGCTTTCACTGGAGCCCACCAACAAAAGCAGGGATTATTTCGGTATGCCGATGGCGGCACTATCCTTCTGGATGAGATTGGGGATATGCCGGTTCAAACCCAACTCAGTCTTTTGCGGGTATTGCAGGAACAGACGGTGAGACCGGTTGGATCTCATCATGAAGTGCCAATTGATGCGCGTGTCATTGCCGCGACGAACGCCTCGTTGGCCAACGCCGTTCAAACCGGTTCCTTTCGCGAAGACCTCTTTTACCGGTTGGATGTCATCCGGTTAGAAGTGCCGCCCCTACGGGAACGACGGGAGGATATCCTCTATATGTTCGGGCATTTTCTCAAACGGGTGTGTGCCGACTATGGAATGGACTGTCCTGAATTGCACCAATCCTTTATGGATCTGCTCTTAGAGCAGTCCTGGCCAGGCAATGTGCGACAACTGGAGAATCTCACCCAACGCCTGGTGTTAAAAGGACATACCCGGGAATTAACTGCAGAAGATCTGACGGAGGTGCTGTATTCCCAGGATATTCCCGGGTCTTCTTCGGTTTCCACCGTCTCTGAAACAGAAACCGTCAATCAACCTCTCCAAAGCCACGATGGTCCCTCTCCCTCCATTAACCCTGCCCTGACGCTGGCGGCCTACCTCGAGCCACATCTCACCATTCTCGAGAAAGAGTATTTGGAAACCGTGCTGTCCGAAAATAGTGGTCGCATTGCCGAGTCGGCCAATCAGGCCGGTATAAGCCGACGAACGCTCCTGCGCAAGCTCAAGGCCTACAATATCGACAAACAATATTTTCGACAAAAGAATTCAGGATCAAAAGAATAATCTTATTTTCCAGGATGCTGAGGATGCTGATGTGGCGATACACCATTTCCTTCGCTTAACTGGATGTTTGGGGTGGAACAGGGAGGGTCATTATTTGAAGTTAGAGACCCGCACACCTGGCTTCTCGCTCAACGCTTGTGAAACGCCTTCGCGAGATTCTCACCGGCTTGTTTGAGGACCTGGCTCGTTTTGGCAAAGGCAAAACGGACGAGGTGTTGTCCCAGATCTGTCGCCTGGTAATAAAACGCGCTGCCTGGAACCACCGCCACCTTCGCCTCGGTAATCAACCGGGTGGCAAACGATTGGGAATCACCCTGATGTTCCCAAGGCCCATAGTCGGCTAAAAGGTAATAGGCCCCTTGAGGTACATAGGGCTTAAACCCACTGTCGGTCAGCATCTGCATGGTGAGGTCCCGACGCCGAAGGAATCTCGCTCGTAGGTCGGTGTAGTAAGTCTCGGGTAAACCCAAAGCCGTAACCGCCGCGTATTGAAAGGGCGTCGGCGCGCAGATTGTGAGGTAATCATGAACCGTGCGGATCGCCGTTGTCACATCCTTTGAAGCCAGGACATACCCTAGACGCCATCCCGTCGCCGCGTAGATTTTTGACAGGCCTCCGGTAACGACCAGACCTTTCCAGTCGGGCGCCAGCGTCGCCGGGGCAATATGCCGATAGGGTTCGTAGTACAAATGATCGTAGATTTCATCGGTTACCACATAGATCCCATGCTGGTCAGCCAGAGCCAGGATGGCGTTCAGTTCCTCCCGCGTGAACACATGGCCGGAGGGGTTATGGGGAGTATTCAGAATTATGGCTCTGGTGCGAGGGCTGATGGCTGACCGAAGTTCATCCAGAGGTACCGCGTAATCAGGGGGACGGAGCGTGACAAACCGTGGCGTCCCGCTTGCAAAATACACAGCCGGAACGTAATTTTCGTGGGCAGGTTCGATGATAATGACCTCATCGCCACTCTCGACTAAGGCCAGCATGGCCGCCACGATCGCTTCCGTCACACCACAAGTAATGGTGATCTCTGTCTCGGGATCAAAAGTCAAACCATGGCGTTCATGCACATGATCGGCAATGGCTTCCCGTAACTCTGCCAATCCCCAGGTCACCGAATATTGATTGTAATCATGGGCAATGGCATCGATTGCGGCTTGCTTCACCACAGGTGCGGTGGGAAAGTCGGGACGGCCTTGAGCCAGATTAATCGCCTCATACTCCATGGCAATCCGCATATTTTCGCGAATCTGCGATGGCCCGATCCGATCAAGTCTGGAGGGAGGGTTGAAGGTCATGGGTGTATTGGTATCACCAAACAATGGCATGGCTTTCCTTCATATTGAGAAATAAATAAATACACAGAAAAAGCTGGCGATTCCATTCGCCGGCCGTGCATGAATACACAACATATGGAAAATTAAAGGACCCGTCAGAATAGGAGATCTCAGGCAGGTTCTTCAACTTCGACATGAAACCAGAAAGGAAGGATTAGGGGATAAATTCAAAAAGAATGTCCTTGGGATGCTGTTGAATTTTTCTCATGTCTTGCATTTTCATCACTTGATGAGTGACAGAACCCCGAACACGGAAAAATAAGGGAGTATTCAAAAAGGCGCGTCCAGACCTGCCCTGAGTCCTGCCGAAGGGAAGGCCGCAGCCGTTTGGGCAAGCGGAGCGTACGGAGGAGTACGTGAGCACGACCACGCGGCGAGCACGCCGCTGGCGGCCATTTTCAACACTCCCTTTTAGGGAAGGGGAGCGTCCAGGGTAAGCACCTCCCGCAACTGGTCAAGCAGCTCTTGCCTGCCTTCCCCGGTGTAGGCAGACAGGAAAAGCGGATCCTCCTCCATGCCCAAACCCTCACGCAATTCACGAAGCGCAGCCTGGCGGTGCCCCCTTGTGACCTTATCCGCCTTGGTGGCCACCACCATCACGGGTATTTTCAACCGCATGAGCCACTCGACCATCGCCCGATCCGATTCCTGCACCCGGCGGGAATCCACCAGCACCACCACACCCTGTAAATTCTTGCGTGTCCGCAAATATTCTTCAATCAGGGGACCCCAGAGCTCTCGTACCCGTTCAGGCACTTTGGCAAATCCATATCCGGGAAGATCCACCAGCATAAACCGGGGACCGTTCGTGGCAATCTCAAAAAAGTTAATGGTTTGTGTTTTCCCCGGAGTCTTGCCGACCTTGGCCAACCCTTTGTGATTCACCAAACAATTGATGGCCGACGATTTCCCGACATTGGAACGGCCGACGATGGCCACTTCTGGAAGGGTCGGTTTCAGAAATTGCTCGACGGTCCCGCAACTCGCCTTAAATTCAGCAGAAAATATTTTAAACGCTCCCACGAATCGTTCCTCTTTTTCATGTACACAGACTAACAGAAAAGTTCTCGCCCATCCTCCGTGGCCCATCGACAACCCATGGGGCCATCATATCTTAGGAAGCCACCGTTTCCCTATACCATTCGTTAAACAACCGGCTGCCTGCTGAAAGCGTGGCTTCTTCATCTCGAATCCAACGACTGACCAGTCCCAACGCACAAAGCGTATCGGCAACGGGTTTGATCGTCGGCAGTCCAAGCGCCCGCGCCACCTCTCTTGGGTTCACCGGTTTGTCGCCTTCAATCACATAGGCCAGCACTTGATGTTCGAGGGGTTCCCGCAGTTGATCGAGACAATCCTGGAAAAAGGGGTAAAGAGAAATTTTCGCCTCGCTGACAATCTGTTCCGTCGAAACATGGAGTCCTTCACGCAGGAATGCAGCCTGCAACAGCTTGAAGTTATAGGGATGGGTCCCTGCATAGGTGAGGATGGTGGAATGTTGTTCGGTGGACAGGTCCGGATTGAATAACTGTTGGGCCTCTTTTTCCAAAAATACCGCCAACGGGATCAACTTCAGTGTGTGTGGCAAATCGCCTCCTCTCACGACCTCCCGCCATGCCCGTCCTCCGGCAAAGACCGTGGACCCTCCCGGCAAAAGATCGATATCTGAAAGCGAACGAGCCTTCCCTTCAACCAGTTGGTCACAATTATCAAGGAGAAGAATGGTGTCAGGATTTGGCGGGCGGGAATGGAATCGTTTCCAATCAGCCTCGTCGGCCACATCAACATACAACGCTGACGGCCCAGGGGACTTGGAAGATGGCCCCGCATGATTCAATTGCCAAGCGAGGTGAAGCAATAAAGAAGTTTTTCCTAACTTGGGGCCCCCAACAAGGCTCAAAGATTCCCCTCGTTCCAACCGCCGTAACATATTGCGGACTAATCCCTCTCGACCCCTGAACGCTCCAGGCCGAAAAACCGGCGCCGCCGGATCCGGTGAAGAGAGCTGATCATTGGGGTTGGACATAACAGGGAGTGTAGAAGCTCACGCCATGGTTGGCAACGAAAAGCAAAAGTCAGGAGATCCTGTGTATGCCGCAACACGTATCAAGGGGGATGGATGAATTATCAGAAATCCACCATAAAATACTCTATAGCGCTCTTTTCGAACAAGGTTGACTGAATCGAAACTTTGTAGAAAATTCTCGACGATGGAAGTGACTCCACTGTCGACTGAATCATTTTTCATAAGTTATATTACTAACCATGTCACTTCTGGAGGATATTCAAACAGCTGCAGTTGATGAAAGAAGCGACTTAGGCACGATACTCAGAAAGTGCAAACTCCTAGCGGCTCGCTTAGGCAGTCAGCCTTTAGAAAGCTGGCTCATTTATGAATCAAATGGATATCCCCCAGAAGTTCAAGTTCCTGACTATCGAGTATGGTGTCTTAACCTCAAGGGCCACTTTTTTGGATCATTTGGTTCTGCTGTTCAGAATGCTCCCATTCCATTGATGTGTCTTCCCGAGAATATAAGGAATAATTATAAAAACTATGAATGTAGACAAAGCATTGCCAGCCTTGAGGCAATGTTAAAAAAAGATGATGGTGGAGGGACATTCCAGCTTGGCACAGGAGACTTAGCTGTAATCCTTGGAACCAAGGTTTATGAAGGGCAAAATTGTGTTCAGGCTTGGGCAGAGGTTGGCCCCGGAACTATCATTGAACTTCTAAACGTAGTACGCAATCGGATCTTGGATTTCACTTTAGCCATTTGGAAAAGCGAACGCCAGGCAGGTGAATTAAATCAAAATCCCGAGCACCAAATTGCACCGGCAAAAATCGAACAGATCTTCAATACAACAATTTACGGCGGTTCTGCCAATCTTGTAGGTACAGCGACCGAATCCTCGATCGTATATAACATTGTTAATAATGATTTTTCTTCCTTAGAGCGCGCGCTGCTGGACAAAGGGGTGCTCACAGAGGACATTATAGAGTTAAAGGCCGCCGTAAATTCCGATCCACAACCTGTATCCAAAAATGCTTTTGGCACTAAAGTCTCTCAATGGATTGCAAAGATGGTACAAAAAGCGGCGGACGGAAGTTGGGATGTGGGAGTTGGCGCAGCAGGTGGTTTATTGGCTCAGGCAATCGCTAAATACTATGGCTTTTAAAAGTATGATCTAAAAACAATCAAACTTGCCATATGATTAGGACAGACTTCTAGGAGCGAGACTCTTTCATCGCGCGGTCGATTTCGCGACCGGCTTCCCGCTTTTTTGATGGTCTCCCGCCGGTCGTAATTTTTCTTCCCACGCCCAAGGGGGAGTTCCAACTTGACCCGCCCTCTGTCATTGAAATAGAGGCGAAGCGGGACGAGAGTGAGTCCTTTATCTGATTAATGGCCTGCATGTTAGCCAAAATAGGCGGTGATACACCGCCATCATGATAGTCGATTTTTGAGACGCTGCATTAAATCCATTCGCTCATGAAACACTGCGATAATTAGAGGACACTCACTATCACGGGTACAATAGAAAATGTAATGGTGCTCACAGTGGGTAAACAGCAGGTCTTGTCTGTGGTCGAGAAGGGCTCTTGGCGGAATGCGGCCGTGTGCAATCTGTTGAAATCGATTTGATAAGTAAGGTTTCGTAACTCTTGGCCTGTTGGAGTCCCCATGTGTCCTTCCTATACCGGGCGATGCCTTTTAGGTCTTCTTCAGCAAGAACGGCAAGCTCATAATCCGTGTCCTCCAACATTTAGGGCTGGGTTTCTTTATAGACTTCTTTAAAAATTTCCCCTACGGTCCTTCGGCTCACTTGTCCGGCTTTCGCGGATTCAATCCGTTTATCCAAAAGCATTTCCAGCTCTTTTAAATCCAGCTCCTCATTGGAGGATGCCGGGAACAGGCGTGAAACCACATACTCTCGAATACTCGTACCCGTGAGGGCGGCCATTGCCTTGATTTTTTGATGTTGCTCTTGGGTGAGTTCGATAGATAATCGGCTCATATCTATTTCTTCCATGAAGGGACTCTATTTATGAATATTCAGAAACTAGATAAGGCTTAACTGACTTGGAAAAGACCCAACCCTTTTCGTAAGACCAATCTTATTATCAAAAACACGTCGGTCTTCTAGGCTGCATTTTGAGAGAAGTGATTTGATATCATCCAATGATTGGATATTGAAAAATTCTTTCTTTGGAGAAAAATAGATGGCGACTTGTTTCCCGCGTTCAACAAGATTTAATGCATTATTTAGCGTGCCTTTGCTGACACCGTCCCATAACATCAAGCCATAATCAGCTTCCTCACTCATCGCGGTATCTTTAGCCGCGTAAAACTTAAAATTCTTTTCATTTCCATTGATCGAGATATGCCGTGTTTCCCATTGACCTATATTGTTTCGACATTCCGACCCAGAACAAAATACTGTGACATGCCGATAGCCCCTGTCAGCTAAATAGGTTTGCATGGCTTTATCGGCCCCATTGGCATCGCCTATCAGCACATCAAGATGCTGTTCCATCACATTTTCAAGACGCTTCCGAATCAGCTCGTTAAGCGCCTTTGTTTTACGTGAGCCACCTAAAAATACGGTTTTCATTATTGATTGCTCCTGGTCTTCGTCATAGAAAGGGCATAAACGGCTTTTGGCTGCCCTTCCTCAATAAGACAACGACAAACTTCCTGTAAGGTGGCTCCAGACCGATATAAATCATCCAATAACAAGACCCGCTGTCCTATGACTTCCTGTATGAATACTTTATACGCTCCCGTTAAAAGTTCAATTCGTTGATTATAATCTGTAACATTCTTTAGGGGTGGGAGATCTTTGACTTTCACTATGGCGGATGAAGACACAGGTACCGCAATTATGCCTCCAATTGCTTCGGCTAGTAACACCACTGGTTGTTCTTTTCGAGCTGTTGTAGCCGGAACAGAAACAATAACGTCAATATTCCATCCCTGTGAATTTATAAACTCAGCTGCCGTTACCGCCAAGGCTTTTACAGCCGTTTTATCTTTATTATATTTCAGACCATAGAGAAGTTCGCCTACCTGTGACCGCTTTGTATTGTACCGGGCATTCCCAAATTGATCCTCACCTAAATAGTCACTGCTGACCGTATGAACATCAAGTGCATATCCTTCTTTCCAAGGACCAATGAGTTTTTTGGGGTTAATATCGAGCATTTGTTACTTTCCATCGAAAGTTTATCTTATCCACCTAGGTTTAGGAAGCCGTGGCTGCCATGATCGACGACGAGGAAAGAGATTATCATTCTAAGAAATTCCTCGGTTCGATGGCGGAGATTTTCGCAACTGTTTAAAATAGCGCAATGATATTCAACCAGAAAGTATGAATCTGAAGGAAGAAATCGCGGTAACATTTAGTTGTGGTTTTCCATGTCTGATGAAGAAAAATGCCTAAAAACTGGGATGAAGCCAATCCATCTGAGGGCGTTTATCAAGACCGAAGTGCTTGTTGAACTTGAACTTAGGGTCACGAAAGCTGTGGAAGTTTTAGATATGCGCCCTTTTGGCGCAATATTCTCAAATAGCCTCAAACTGGCCATACAAGCCTCTACTAAACCGCTGCCATTGGCAAGCCAACGATTGCCGGACAAGTGCGACAAACACCTAAGACCGCGACTCTTTCATGGCGCGGTCGATTTCGCGGCCGGCTTCCCGCTTTTTGATGGTCTCCCGCCGGTCGTAGTTTTTCTTCCCTCGCCCAAGGGCGAGTTCCAGCTTGACCCGCCCTCTGTCATTGAAATAGAGGCGAAGCGGGATGAGGGTGAGTCCTTTCTGTTTGACTTTTTCGGCCAACCGTTCGATTTCTCTCTTATGCAACAGCAGGGTTCTGGCGCGTAGCGGCTCGTGATTCATTTGATTGCCGTGGCTGTAGGTACCGATATGGCAGTTGTGCAGAATAGCTTTGCCATTAATGATGGCGGCGTAACTCTCCTTCAGATTCAGGCGTCCCTCCCGTAAGGCTTTGACTTCTGTCCCGACCAGGACGATACCGGCTTCGACCTTCTCTTCTATCATGTAGTCATAGAAGGCCTTGCGGTTGGTGCTGAGGACTTTATTGGATGGGTCCGTTTTTTGTTTGGCCATAGCTAATTATATCTTGATGTATGGAATGATTTGGCTGTCATTTTTACTTTTTCCGTCCATTGCCTGCCTTGTTTAAATGATCTCTCCCTGAGGTCGAGATGACAGAATGGGTATAAACGCCAAACGGATGAATCAACACAGACGATGCGATACAATACCCGCACAATGAGTTCCTTTGAATCGATCCGGAGTCTTATTCAAGATTTTTCCAAAGGAAATCCGCTCGGGCTCAAACTGTCTGAGGCCCAACTCCAACAGGAGTGGGAACACCTTGTGGGTGCGACGATGGCCAAACATTCCTATCCTGAGAGTATCCGCTTTAAAAAATTGCATCTGGTGGCGGATAACTCGATTTGGCTTCAGCAGCTCATGTTTCTTAGGCCGGCCATTTTGGAAGCCATTCATTCGATGATGCCGGAACTGGCCCTCACGGAGGTTGTCTTACGCATCGGTTCCATTCCACAAGCCCCGCCTCAACAGGATCCACCACCCCAAGACCCTCCTGATTTTGTCGGCGAACCGTCACCCTTTGCCACCGGCTTAGCCAAACGCCTGAGTAATCCTGACCTCCAATCCATCCTCTCTCAGACTATCACTAAAGCCCTTGCTGAATCACCGCCCTCGGCTAGTGAGCCGGGGAAGAGGTCTGAGCATGAGGACTTGCCTCCTCCCACGTCTCTTGAAACACCCACTGCATCGTAAGCGTTCGATCTTTTGACCCGCTCCGGTTCCAGGGGCCGATCCATCCCGCCTGACCGTCCGCATCGGCACGATACCCGGCTCGCACAGCAGCTTCAAAGTTTTTCCGAAAGGTTTTTTCAAAATCGTCATCGACCTCATTGGCGACATACCGATGAAGGTTATCCGGCTCCGTCCAAAATGGATCTGAAAAAATGATGATTTGTAAGGCTTGATATCGTCCGCGAGGATCGTCAGGCGTGGTGGGGCGGATTTTCATGTCCGCGAAATCACGCGTGGCCCTGCCGACATCGCCAAACCGCCTAACCAGGGTTTGTATTTCGGGATCACTGGTATAGGGAGGCACGTGGACGGCCACCAGCGATCCCTCCTGGGCTCCGATACTATAGGGCGGGATGGACCGGTCCGGCCGGGAGAGGAACATCCCGAGAGAGATGACAAAAATCCCCCCGATCAAAATGCTCAATCCCATTATGACGATGGGATCAAACTTTTTGCGTCTTGGTGGTTGTTCAGGGGCTTCGTGAGGGAAATCCAACCTAAGACCTTCCCACAGGCAATCGCTTCTTACTGCTTCCTCCTGTGAGCCGGGGAAGGTGTAAGCGGGGGAGAGATTGAAGACGAACACGCAGGTGAGATGACCGTTCCTTTTCTCTGGTCATCTCGGAACACCCCGGCGTCTTCGGTTTGCTGTTCTGAGAGGGTCGCGTGAACTTATTCGGTTGGGGCGGCCGGTTCATCTGGCATCTCGCCATTGAGGTCATCCGGTTCGGGTAGATCGCCTTCATCTGTCTCGGCGAGCTTGGCGACGCCCACCACACGATCGTCATCGGGCAAGTGGATCAGTCGTACCCCTTGGGCATTGCGTCCGATTTCTCTGATATCTCCCATGCGGGTGCGAAGGATCATGCCCTCTGCGGACATGAGCATGATTTCATCGGATTCCCAGACTTGATGGAACGAAATGGCCGGCCCGTTTTTCTCCGTGACTTTGACGCTGATGACGCCTTTGCCGGCCCGTGATTGGAGCCGATATTCCTCTACCTGTGTGCGTTTACCATACCCGCGTTCGGTGACGGTCAGAATGGAGGATTGCGTTTGACTGGTAATCGTCACCATCCCGATAACCTCATTGCTCGCCGCCAACGTGATGCCCCTGACTCCACGGGCCGTTCGTCCCACCGGACGGACATCTTCCTCACGAAAGCGAATGACAATGCCCATTCGAGTGCCCAGGAGAATTTCTCTCGTGCCATCCGTGATATCCACGCCGATGAGCCGGTCGCCTTCCTCCAGGGTCAACGCAATAATCCCGCCTTGCCGGGGATGACTGAATGCAGCCAGATCGGTTTTTTTGATATAGCCTTTTTGCGTCGCCATCACGACATACTGGTCTTCGGCAAACACCCGGACCGGCAGGGTCGCGGTGACCCGCTCGCCCTGGCTGATGGTCAACAAATTCACAATGGCTTTCCCTTTGCTGGACCGCCCGACATCGGGCAATTGATACACTTTAAGCCAGTACACGCGACCGGCATCGGTAAAGAACAGCAGATAATCATGGGTTGAGGCGGTAAAGATTTGTTCAACAAAGTCCTCTTCTTTGACCCCCATGCCGACTTTCCCTTTGCCACCCCGGCGTTGGGCCCGGTAGATGGAAACGGCATTCCGCTTAATATAACCGGCATGCGTAATGGTCACGACGACTTCTTCCTCCGCGATGAGATCTTCCATTTGTAACTCGGCTTCGGCAGGAAGGATCTGTGTTCGTCGCTCATCGGAATATTGTTCTTTGATTTCGACTAATTCCTGTTTCACGATTTGTCGCACCATCGCATCGGACGCTAATATGGTGCGCAAATGGGCAATGCGGGAGACCAGTTCGTTATATTCCTGGGTAAGCTTGTCCTGTTCCAGTTGGGTCAAGCGTTGCAGCCGCATTTCCAGGATGGCCGTGGCTTGCACCTCGCTTAAGGTAAACTGGCTCATCAGGCCTTGCCGAGCGGTTTCCGGAGAAGACGCTCCACGGATGAGAGCAATGACCTCATCCAGGAACTCCAGGGCTCGTCTCAAGCCTTCTAAGATGTGGGCGCGTTCTTCAGCTTTGCGAAGATCATACGCCGTCCGGCGAATCACCACCTCTTTACGGTGTTCAAGGAACGCGGCCAAAATCTGTTTGAGGGTCAGCACCTCCGGACGGTTCCCCACCAGAGCCAACATGATGACCCCGAAGGTCGTTTGCATCTGGGTGTGTTTATAGAGTTGATTCAGTAAGACCGCTGCGTTTTCGTTTCTCTTGAGTTCGATCACCACGCGGAGTCCATCCCGGTCGGATTCGTCGCGAAGATCGGAAATTCCTTCTACCCGTTTTTCGTGGATGAGTTCGGCAATCTTTTCTATCAGCTTGGCCTTGTTGACCTGGTACGGCAGCTCCGTCACGATGATACGGGACCGCTCGGTACGTTCATCGACCTCGATTTCGGCTTTCGCCCGAAGAGACAGGAGACCTCGTCCCGTTTCATAGGCGTCTTTGATCCCTTGCGTGCCATAGATAAATCCGGCGGTGGGGAAATCGGGCCCCGGAATGCATTCCATGAGTTCGCGAATGGTCACCTCGGGCCGTTCAATAAGGGCAATCAGCCCGGAGACGACCTCGCCTAAATTGTGGGTGGGAATATTGGTGGCATACCCGACCGCAATTCCTCCTGCTCCATTCACCAACAGATTCGGAATACGAGCCGGTAACACAATGGGCTCTTGGGACGACTCATCGTACGTCGGGGTAAAGTTCACGGTCTCCCGGTCAATATCGACCAGCATTTCCTCGGCCAGCTTGGTTAAGCGGGCTTCGGTGTAGCGCATGGCTGCGGGCGGATCGCCGTCAACCGAGCCATAGTTTCCCTGGCCATCCACAAGGGGATACCGCATATTGAAATCCTGGGCCATACGAACCAACGTGTCGTAAATGGCTGAATCACCATGCGGGTGATAGTTACCCATGATTTCGCCGACAATTTTTGCGGATTTTCTGTAGGGCTTCCCGGCAGCCAGACCCATTTCATTCATGCCATACAGGATGCGCCGATGAACCGGCTTGAGCCCGTCTCGCACGTCCGGCAACGCCCGCCCGACAATGACGCTCATGGCGTAGTCCAAATAGGACAAACGCATTTCATCTTCAATGGCGACTTGCGTCAGACGTGGTTCAACCGGCATACGTCACTCCTCGAAAGGGCACATCACCCTTCATGATCTGCACTTTGACTTGTTTACTGTGGCTCAACATTGGGGTCACACAACAAAAAGCAGGCACCGACTAAACATCCAAATTTCGAACTTCCAGGGCATGCTTTTGAATGAAATTCCGGCGGGGCTCGACCTCATCACCCATCAAAATGGTAAAGATTTCATCCACTCCCGTGGTATCTTCCAAGGTCACCTGAAGGAGACTCCGGGTCTCTGGATTCATCGTGGTGTCCCACAATTGCGTCGGATTCATCTCGCCCAATCCCTTGTATCGCTGAATGGACATGCCCTTTTTCCCGGTTTCTAAAAACTCTGTCACAAGATCCTGACTGGTGGAAAATTCCGTTTCGATCTCTTTGCGCTTTAAGCGGTAGGGTGGTCGCCCCAGGCCCAAGGCCGAAGGAGCAATTTTTTGTAATTCCCTGAAATCTGCCGATCCCACCATGTCGTGAGTCAGATTCAAAAATTTCTGACTGCCATTCCCTGCGACCCGACACAGGATATGGTGGGCCTGATGCTCTTCATCGGTCTGAATCGTCAGATCCACGGTTCCTTCGGGGAATGCGAGGCGTAGCCGGCGTGTGGCTTCCTCGATCAATACTTCCAAGTCGCCACGGTTCTTTAACAAATCTTTGGTGAGTTCCGGAAAATCTACCAATACACGGAGCAGCGCCGGCTCTATTTGCTTTTGCCCCTGACGGGTTAAGAGCCCTTCAAAGGCCACCAGCTTATCTAATATCGGGATAAGTTCATCCCTGGTCACAAATGCGTTTTGTTCCGGAAGAAAGAGTTGAGTATCCTCCACGGCAAGATTAGACAAATAGCTATTCATCGCCGCTTCGTCTTTGAGATACTTCTCGCCCTTTCCTTTTTTGACTTTAAACAAGGGAGGCTGGGCAATGTAGATATAGCCCCGCTCGATCAGTTCCGGCATTTGCCTGAAAAAGAAGGTCAGGAGGAGAGTCCGGATATGGCTTCCATCGACATCCGCATCGGTCATGATAATGATTTTGTGATAACGGGCTCGATTGATATCAAAGGCGTCTTTATCTTCCTTGCCTTTTTCTGCATCCTCCCGTGGCCGACCGATTCCGGTTCCGATGGCCATGATGAGCGTTCGAATTTCCTCACTGGCGAGCATTTTATCGAATCGAGCCTTCTCGACATTCAGAATCTTGCCTTTGAGAGGAAGGATCGCTTGTGAACGTCGATCACGCCCCTGCTTTGCCGATCCGCCGGCCGAATCACCCTCCACAAGATAGAGTTCGCTGAATTGTGGATCCTTTTCGGAGCAGTCGGCCAATTTTCCTGGAAGTGACCCGCCATCCAACGCCCCTTTTCTTCGAATCAGTTCTTTGGCTTTTCTTGCGGCTTCCCTGGCCCGTGCGGCATCCACAGACTTTCCGACGATTTTTTTTGCCACCGAGGGATTTTCTTCCAGGTACGATCCCAAGGCTTCATTGACGGCCGACTCCACAATGCCCTTGACCTCACTATTGCCTAGTTTGGCTTTGGTTTGCCCCTCAAATTGCGGATTGCGGATTTTCACGCTCACAACGGCGGTTAACCCTTCTCGAACATCTTCTCCGCTCAGCGATTCCGAATCCTTTTTAAACAAATCATTGGCGGTAGCGTAACTATTGATAGTGCGCGTCAAGGCCGATTTAAATCCGATGAGGTGCGTGCCGCCCTCACGGGTATTAATATTATTGGCAAAAGAATACAGATTCTCTGAATACCCTTCGTTATATTGAAGAGCCAACTGGAGAATCATCTCGGGTTTTTCCACTTCCACGACAATGGGAGGATGAATGGGGGATTTGGCCTCATTCAAATGTTCCACAAAGGAGACAATCCCTCCTATGTAACAAAACACCTGCTCCTTTTCTTTGCCCGTCCGGTCATCCCGTAAACAAATCTCCAAGCCTTTATTGAGAAAAGCCAACTCCCGAAGTCGTTGAGCCAGGACATCAAAACTGAATTCAACGGTTTCAAAAATAAGGGGATCGGGCTTAAAAATAATTTTCGTTCCGCGTTTTTTAGTGATCCCTGCGACCGTTAATGGAGTCTGCGGCTTTCCACGATGATACCGTTGTTCGTAGACTTCTCCATTCTGCCAAATTTCCAACTCCAGCCATTCCGAGAGGGCATTCACGACCGATATGCCTACGCCATGTAACCCACCCGAGACTTTATAGGCACCCTCCTCAAATTTTCCGCCCGCATGAAGGACGGTCAAGGCGACTTCGGCGGCCGATTTTTTCTGGGTGGAATGCATGCCGGTGGGAATCCCTCTTCCATTATCCGATACCATGACACTGCCATCCACTTGGAGCACGACCTGAATTTCATTTCCATACCCGGCCATGTGTTCATCCACACTATTATCAACAACCTCATACACCATATGATGCAGACCATCGACCCCCGTGCTGCCGATATACATGGCCGGTCGTTTTTGAACCGCTTCCAGTCCTTCAAGGACACGGATCTGATCGGCATCGTACCGAGCATCCGAATGTTGGCGGTCTGCAGAGGGGGCAGATTCTTGGCTAGGGTTTTTTGGGGATTCCATACAATTTTAGGCTTTAACTGCGTGTGGAAGAAGAAATGTCTGTTGGGTCAAATCCGTCAAACCTTCACGGGCATCACCACGGCTTTGAACGTGGGATTACCCTGCTCCTGAATCAAACACGGGCTTAAGGGTGTTTCCATTTGAAGGGTCAGCGTTTCTGTTTCAATGACGGATAATACATCCAGGAAATACCTGGCATTGAATCCCGTGGAAAAACTTTCTCCCACAAATTTAGCCGGGATGTCTTCATCCGCTTCCCCTAAATCCGGGCTTTTTGAAGAAAGATGAATGTGATCGGGATTGATAGACAGTTTCACGGCATGGGCTTTATCTTTCGAAAGGATTGCCACTCTTCGAAGGGCACCCTCCAGATCGGACTTGTTGACGGTAACTTTTTTGGGGCTATCTTTCGGGACCACCTGCTGGTAGTTGGGATACGTCCCTTCCATAATCCGGGAGGTTAAGACCAACCCGCTTTTCCGAAAGATCAACATATTTTTCGTAAACCCAAGGAACGGTTGTTCGTCGTCTTCCTCCAAAAGTCGCCGGATTTCTATGGCGGCTTTTTTGGGAATAATGACCTTAATTTCTGCTGAGGGGATAGCGGCTTTCTCGGGAGTTACTTCCTGCTCGGCCCAGGCCAATCGATGTCCGTCGGTTCCCACCAAACGAAGCGTCACCGAGGTTCCCGAAGGGATCAGGGTGAGAAGAAGACCGTTTAACACATATCGCGTATCTTTTTCCCCCACGGCAAAGACGGTCTTTTTCAGAAGCTGCAACAATCCCTGGGCGGGGAGCGCCATCAACCCTTCCCGTTCAATAGTTGGGAGGGCAGGGTAGTCCTTGCTGGGTAAGCCCACCACACGAAATTGGCTTTTTCCAGCCTTCACGGTCACCCAATTATTTTCCCCCACGACCAATTCAATCTCGGAATGCCTGATTTCCTTCAAAATATCAAAAAGCGTTCGTGCGGAAAATGTGACCGACCCTGGCTCATGGACCGTGGCTTTATAAAGACCTCTCATGCCGATTTCCAAATCGGTGGCCACAATATCCAGACCTTCCGGTTTGGCTTCCAACAGAATATTCGCCAGGATCGGCATAGTATTCCGCTTCTCCACCACTCCCTGTACGCGTTGGAGTGCGGTTAACAAATCCTCCCTGGTTATTTGAATTTTCATAGGTGTCCTATAAACGGTGGTGTTATCCCTTGCCGATTTCTTCTTTCAGGCTTTCAATTGTGGCTCGAAGAGTAGAATCCGTTTCCTGAGCCTTCTGCATTTGCTTACAAGCATGAATAATTGTTGTATGGTCTTTCCCCCCAAAGTCTCTTCCTATTTCCGGAAAGGAGGAGTCCGTCATATCGCGGCTGAGGAACATCGCAATTTGACGGGGAAACACTAAGGTTTTCGTTCGTCGCTTCGACTTCAAGTCGGATATCTTGACATGGAACCTGTTGGCGACCACTTCCTGTATATCCTCAGTCGTGATCACCTTCCGTTTTCCACCAAGAAGATCACGGAGGATGTGTTTGGCCATGTCTGCAGTGATTTTTTGACCCGTGAGAGATGCATAGGCGCCAAGTCGAATTAATGCCCCTTCAATTTCACGAATATTGCTCTTTAAATTCGCCGCCAGCAACTGGATGACTTCCTCATTGATGGCGATACCTTCTTCCTCCGATTTTTTTCGGAGAATGGCGATTCGAGTTTCAACATCAGGTGGTTGAAGATCGGCAATCAGTCCCCACTCAAAGCGGGACCGAAGCCGCTCTTCCATTGAAGGCATTTCTTTGGGAAACCGATCACTCGACAATACGATCTGTTTTCCCGCTTCATAGAGAGAATTAAATGTGTGAAAAAATTCCTCCTGTGTCCGTTCTTTCCCTGCTAAAAATTGAATATCGTCAATAAGCAGCATGTCCACATTTCTGTATCGCCTTCTCAATTCAATCATTTTGTCATAGCGGATGGAATTAATGACCTCATTCGTGAATTGCTCCGTTGTGACATACGCAATACGAAGATCGCCATGATCAGCAATATAATTTCCAATGGAGTTGAGAAGATGCGTTTTCCCCAACCCCACCCCGCCATAAATGAATAAGGGGTTATACGCTTTGGCCGGTGATTCTGCGACAGCGAGACAAGCGGCATGTGCAAATTGATTGCTCGCTCCCACGACAAAGTTTTTAAAGGTATATTTGGGATTGGGAAGAGGTTGACGTCTCACCCGTTGAAGTTGAGCGGGCACGCGGTTTTCTCGCACTTCAGTTTTGAGTTGAGGCGATGGTTCTCCGTCTCCATCCTGCTCTTTCATGACAAAAACAATCTCTGCCGGATTTACCCCTTCGACATGCTGAAAGGCCTCTTTCAGTAAATCTTTATAGTTTCGGCCTAACCATTCCCCAAAAAATCTATTTGGAACACGGATATGAACTTGATCTTCCGTAAGACTCTCTAAAACCAACGGTTGAAACCATGTTTCAATTGTGTCATCTCCCACCCGAGGGCTGACAAAATTCAACACGTCCACCCAAACTTTATCATTGTTAATATTAGGTAAATTCAACTTATTCACAATATTATTCACAGATGTTAATAGTAACGGCACCGAGTATGAGTCTGCCCTACATTGTTAGACACTTTCTAGTTCCTATCAACACCCTCTACCATAAACTTCATGTCCTCTATCCACAACTTCCACGACGATAAATTTAAACCTCAAATCATCCTCTTTACCCACATTCAAAGGAGTTTGGAATTTCAAAAATCGTTATCCCCACTATTCCCTATCCCTACTACCACTACTCCTACTATTTCTTAGTCTTCTTTTATAACAAAGAAGAAGAAGAGGGATAGTTATATCACCAAAGCCAAATCCGCCAAAAATATTTTTTCCAAAAACCCCTGATAGGAAATAGGCTCATATGATGTAGAATCTTCTTCACTTTCTCCTTCACTGCGTAAAACAAAAACCTTAGAGCTTGGTAAGTGCTGTAAGTCCAGTCCATTTTGAAGAAGCAAAACGGAAGGATCTATTTCCGAAACAGGAGAATCCATTTCCGGAAGGAACGTATTCCAGTCGTACTGGTTTTTTGTACAGATATATAAAATGTTTCTCATTGGGGGCACCGTTAAAAGGTTAAAACGCGATCAGCATGAGAAACGAGTGAAGCTATCTGAGATGGGGATGACTCTTGAATGGTAAATTCCTGATCAAGGGCAAAGGTCTTCCCGCTCCCTATAGGGACCACAATCGGCAATTCTAAATTTTTGATAGCCGGGAGATATTTTTCCAGGATTTCGCCATCAGGAAGGTCATCGGCCTCATCAGAAATTAAATTCCTGGCATTTTCTAAAAGAATAATCTTTATCGGATTGGGACCGGTAGATAATCCCAACGCAATTCGCATAGCTTCAGAGGCCCGATGGGTACGGGTGGGGTCTTCTCGAATAAGGATAACCAGATTTTTTGGCATCCCTTATTGATACCTTGGATTATTACGTAAAATGCTGGACTTATTAATGAAATTTATGGAGGATAATTTTTGAATAAAAAATATCATTTCCTATTGAAAAATAAGAAAAAAACCCTAACATCAGGTGGGAAAAATGTCAAGAAAAAACCCAAGATATCTTGTCGCGCTTTTCATGAGGCTAAGGATTGAATTTTTTGAGAAATTTCTTTTAGGTTCACGGATTCCTGAGTTTTGGTCGTCATGTTCCGGATGATGGCCGTTTCTGAACGGGCTTCATCGTCCCCGAGAATAATGGCGTATCCGGCTCCAAGTTTATCCGCGGATCGAAGGAGAGATTTTAAATTGACACTTTTATAGTCTGTGTCTGCCCGTATGCCGAGCTCTCTGAGTTCGTTGAGAAGATTAAAAGCTATTGGTTTGGCTTTCTTTCCAAATCCGGCTACAAAAAATAAAGGAATCTTAGGGGAGGCGATTTGTTCGGGAAGAAGGAGAGCCACTCTTTCTAGTCCAACGGCAAATCCGATAGCAGGGGTGGACGGACCTTGAAGTAGGGCGACCAATCCGTCATAGCGGCCTCCAGCCCCAATGGTGCTCTGAGCCCCTAAGTGTGGTGAAGTAATTTCAAAGGTCGTGCGGGAGTAATAATCCAAGCCTCTTACCAAACGGTAGTTTAAGGAAAATGGGATTTCTATGGACGTGAGTCCATCGAGAACGCTTTGGAAATGAATGGCGGATTCGGGGGAGAGGTGGTCGAAAAGAGTTGGAGCGTCCTTTGTCGCTTCCTGACAAATCGGGACCTTACAATCGAGAATCCGTAGGGGATTCGTAATGTACCGACGCTGGCAGTTACCGCAAATCGTTTCTAACCTAAAAGAAAGGAACTGTTTGAGTTCCCGAATATAGTTTACACGATCTTGTGTATTGCCAATCGAATTCATTTGCAAAGTGAGATCTTTAAGCCCCAGCGAACAAAAAAACCTCCATAACAGGGCAATTACTTCGACATCCATAAAGGGATCTTCGGTCCCGAACGCCTCAACTCCAAATTGGTGAAATTGCCGGTATCGACCTGCTTGCGGTCGTTCATGACGGAACATCGGGCCAAGATAATACAGTTTTCGTGTAGAGGGTGATTCCAGAAGATGGTGCTCCAACACAGCTCGCACTACTCCGGCCGTACCCTCAGGACGTAACGTCAGAGAACTCCCATCTCGATCAGGAAAGGTATACATCTCTTTCTCTACAATATCGGTTTCTCCTCCAATACTCCTGGCATAGAGTTCAGTGGATTCGAAAATAGGAATACGTATTTCAGAAAATCCGGATTGGGCGGCAAGGGTATGGGCTAATGTTTCCATATACCGCCATTGCGGGGTTTGTTGAGGCAAAATGTCCTTAAGACCCTTAATGGAGCGTAACACGGTAAGCCTTATTCTGTTGAAGTAAAATAGGGAAAAGAGAATCCGACTATATCTTCCAGCCAGAATCCAGTCAACGAATCCATGGGGTAGTGTGTCAGTTTGGGAGAGAGAAAATTCGTTTGACTCTTGCTCTTTCCCCCCATAAAATGGCGTGTTCATAAGAAATTGCCTAAAAGGAGAATAATGCCGTGTCAATGACGTATCGACAGCCCTCTAATTTAAAGAGAAAACGAGATCATGGCTTTAGAAAGCGCATGAGCACTAAGAATGGGAGAAAGGTCCTTGCCCGTCGACGAAAGAAGGGCAGGTACCGCTTGACGGTTTCTGATGAGTAAGGGGAGGGCTTCCCGTTTTTTTTAAAGAAAAAATATGAATACGATGGAGTGAAAGCCAATGGGTCTGTCGTGCGGAACCCATTTTTTACCCTCCTGGTCAGTCGTGTACCCAATCATGATCCGTCTCGCATAGGAATCGTCGTCGGTCGACGACTGGGGAAAGCCGTCACGAGAAATCGGCTGAAACGGATTTTTCGTGAACTCGTCAGAGAATCGCAAGCTGGAATGGCTGGTGGTTTTCACTGCATTGTTTACCCAAAAATCATGGTTTTGGGGGTGAAGTATCAGAAGATTGGGGAAATCTGGAAGGACACCTTAGTAAAAGCCGGTATTCTATAATAACAAATGATTGGCTCAATTTTGAAAAAAATTATTGCATTCTATCAATATGGGATTTCCCCGTTCATGGGAACCTGTTGCCGTTTTGAACCGACATGTTCTCATTATGGCTTTGAGGCTATCCATAAACATGGTGCAATGAAGGGTTTGGTCTTAATGACTGGTCGAATTCTCAAGTGTCATCCATTCCATCCTGGGGGACTGGATCCGGTTCCCTGAACACTGAATATTTTGCCTCCGTTTGATTGTTAATTACCATCAGCTTTAATGGGACTCACGAGTTAGAAAAATGGAAAAGCGCGTCGTCCTTTTCCTTGTTCTTTCCTTAGGGATTATCTTTGGGTATGACCTGCTCCTGAAGGAGTTGGGATATTCTCCCTTCTCTACCAGTCCGATCATCGATCAAGAGCTTACAACCAATTTGCCGAAAAAAGGGTCGGATGTTGAAACTATCCCCTCCTCTTCTTTATCTGAACCCCCTTTAATATCCTCCTCCATTCCTTCTGCTGAGCCATTGGTTACTGAAGAGGTTGTGGTTGTGGAGACCCCACTTTTTCGAGCTGATATTTCCGGCCACGGAGGAGTCATCACCTCCTGGGAGTTAAAAAAATATCTCACTCAGACAGAGGAGAATATTCCCGTTCAATTGGTATATCCAAATGGACAGTTTCCCGGGCCACTCACGGTTCAGATCAAGGGAAACGAAGCGGAGACACAGCGTCTTCGTCAAGGGAACTTTCAGGTTCAAAAGGATTTTAACGAATTGGATGAATCGCATCCCACCGGAAAAGTGCTTTTAACCCATTCCTCTTCTGAATCCGACCTGTGGATCCAAAAGGAGCTCACCTTTCATTACGATTCCTATGTGGTGGATATCATCATTCGCACCAGGGGGATTTCAAGTGACATTGATGTGCTTTTGGGTACCAATTTTGGTGTGGTGGAATGGGCTCAAGGGTTCATTGGGTTACTGGGATCTGCCTGGATGGTCGGGGATGAAATGGAAAAATTATCTCCTGATGCCGATGCTCCGATTCTGCGACGCGATGGTCCCGTCAAGTGGTTGGCCCTTCAGGATAAATATTTTATGAGTGTGTTTATCCCGGAAAATGCAAACGGCCTGTATTCTAAGCTTGAAACAGAAATGGTTGTCTCTGCCGGCATGTCATTTCCGGGTGGATCTGGGGAACAAGTTCATAAGACAAAATTGTACGCCGGTCCTAAAAAATACGATGTCCTTAAATCTTTCGAGATCGGGTTGGAAGATACCATTGATTTTGGATGGTTTATTTATGGCAGTTGGAGCATTGTGAAAGCCGTGGCGAAACCGCTGTTTTCAGTTTTACGGTTCATTTATGACTATACTCATAATTATGGTGTGGCCATTATTTTACTGACCTTAGGGATTAAGTTGTTATTTGTTCCTTTACAATACAAAAGTTACAAGTCCATGCAAGGGATGCAAACCATCCAACCCAAGGTTCTGGCCCTTCAGGAGAAATTTAAAGATAACAAGGAAAAGCTGAACCAGGAGCTGATGAAGCTCTATAAAGAACATAAAGTGAATCCAGTGGGTGGATGCCTTCCCATGGTGTTGCAGATGCCGGTGTTTGTTGCCCTGTTTAATATTCTGTATATGACGATCGACCTTCGCCAGGCCCCGTTTATGCTGTGGGTTACAGACCTTTCTGCCCAAGATCCATATTATGTGCTGCCTGTACTGATGGGAATTTCTATGGTCGTCCAACAAAAAATCATGCCCACCACGATGGATCCCACTCAGGCGAAAATGATGATGATCCTTCCTGTAGGATTGACTTTTCTATTTGTAACCTTTCCCGCAGGTTTAGTGTTATATTGGGTAACTAATAATGTGCTGACGGTGACACAGCAGTTTGTGACCGACAGGTATATTTTGAAAAAACCGAGAGGTGGGTCTACGGATCAATCTCCCAAGGGGAGCGAACCTGCTTTGGAATCCGGGAAAAAGAAACGTCCGTCATCCTCATCTGGCTCCTCCTCTAAATCCTAATCCTGCCTCTGTCTAAGCTATGGGCTCTTTAGACGACACCATCTGTGCCGTGGCAACCCCCGTGGGCGAAGGGGGAGTGGGAATCGTTCGTGTCAGTGGCACTCACGCCTTTCCTGTTGCCTCAAGTATTCTTCGATTACGTTCGGGTAAACCTCTTGAACAGATCAAGCCCTACCAATTGTATCTGGGCCAATTTATTTGGAACCCTCGGGAAACTCGAGGAAATCTGGGAAGAGATATTCCCTCGGTATTGGATGAGGTCCTGGTTGTGACGATGCGAGCCCCACGGTCCTATACCGGAGAAGATGTTGTTGAAGTGCATGCCCACGGAGGACCGGTCATTGTGAACGGCATTTGCGAAGCCTTAACGCAGGCTGGCGCTAGGTTGGCTGAGCCTGGGGAGTTTACGAAGCGGAGTTTTTTGAACGGGCGGATGGATTTAACCCAGGCGGAAGGGGTTTTAGATACCATACGCGCCAATTCTCTTCAGAGTTTAAGGATGGCCCAAGAGCACCTACAGGGGCGGCTATCTATGGTCATCCAACATCAACGGGACCGTCTCGTGAAACTTGTTGCCCACCTGGAAGCCGGAATGGATTTTGTGGATGATGAAATTCAGTTCATTGAACAAACCGAGCTCAAATATACTATACAGGAGGTCTTGCGAGAAATATTGCAATTGTTGGATTCCGCCGAAGAAGGCCGAATGATTCGAGAAGGCATTCGCACCGTGATTATCGGAAGACCCAATGTAGGAAAATCCAGTTTGTTAAATGGCATACTGGGAACCAATCGAGCTATTGTATCTCATATTCCGGGGACAACTCGTGATGTTCTCGAAGAGGCTATTATGGTGGAAGGAGTCATGATACGGCTCTTTGACACTGCCGGATTACGAGAAACGACGGATGAATTAGAAAATGAAGGAATGATTCGCGCCGCTCAGGCTATTGAAGAAGCTGACGTGTTGATTATGGCATTTGATCGAAGTTCAGCACTTAATGAAAAGGACCTATTTTTCATTGAAAAATTTTATGAAAAGCCTTCGGTGATGGTGCTCAATAAAATTGACTTGCCGGCCAAATTTTCTCAGAAGGAACTGCAGGATATTGTCAGCCAAATTGAAAAAAATTCTGAAAATAGTCCTGTGGGGGAGAAGAGGTATGTCGAAGTCTCAGCTTTAAGCGGTGAAGGTCTTGATATGTTAAAAAAAGCCATCAAAAGCCTGGCTGTTGGTGGCCATTATGAGGCCGGTGATTCGGTGCTCGTTTCACGGCTGAGACATAAGATGTTACTTCACAATGCGGGAGAGGCCTTGAAAAACGCTTTAATGGCCATAGATGATGGGCTTTCAGCCGAATGTGTTGCATTAGAATTACGGATGGCATTGAATTCTCTTGGAGAAATCGTCGGCGCCATCACGAATGAGGAAATTTTAGATAAAATTTTTCAAGAATTTTGCATTGGGAAGTAAAAGGCTTTCCTAGAAAATTGTTGGTAAAAATTTCAGAATACAACCAATGAGTAAAGAATGTGACATTGTCGTTGTTGGAGGAGGTCATGCCGGGTGTGAGGCTGCCCTCGCGGCTGCCAGGATGGGATGCAGGGTGGTGATGCTGACCATTGACTCAAAAAAAATCGCCACGATGCCATGTAATCCCGCTGTGGGAGGGATTGGGAAGGGCCATCTCGTCAAGGAAATCGATGCTCTCGGTGGAGAAATAGGATGGAACACCGACCAGTCAGGCATTCAATTCCGTGTGCTCAATATGAGGAAAGGACCGGCTGTGCGTGCCACCAGGGTCCAGTGTGATAAACAGCTTTACGCCCATCGAATGCAGGAGACACTAAGCAGACAGGATAATTTATCAATTATTCAAGGCACAGTTGATCGGATTCTGACACAGGGCGGGGCGGTCAGTGGCGTCATGACCAATCGCGGCGAAACTATTTTCACTAAAGCGGTTGTTCTGACCTCGGGAACATTTTTGAAAGGTCTTCTGCATATTGGATTGAATCATCTTCCCGGCGGAAGGGCCGGTGAGCCATCTGCGGAGAATCTATCGGATTGCATGAGAGACTTTGGATTTGAAATTGGACGATTAAAAACAGGAACTCCTCCGAGAATAGATAGAGATTCAATTGATTTCAGCGTCATGATTCCCCAGCCTGGGGATTCGGTCCCTCGACCATTTTCTATTCGAACCACTCACATTCCCAACACACAAATTCAATGCCATATTACCTATACGAATGATGAAACACACCGAATTATAAGGGAAAATCTTGATAGGTCTCCTATGTACTGTGGAATCATTGAGTCAACGGGGCCTCGCTATTGCCCATCTATTGAAGATAAAGTGGTCAGGTTTTCTGACAAAAACAGACATCAGATTTTCATGGAACCTGAAACCCTTGATTCACGCTCATTTTACCCAAATGGGATTTCTACCAGCTTGCCGGTGGACGTGCAGCAGGCCTTTGTCCGCACCATACCTGGTCTTGAGCAGGCGGTATTTCTTAGACCCGGCTATGCGATTGAATATGATTACTTCCCGCCACGACAACTTCATGAAACCTTGGAAACGAAACTTGTTAAAGGACTCTTTCATGCCGGGCAAATTAATGGGACATCGGGCTATGAGGAAGCTGCCGCACAAGGCATTATGGCTGGGATTAACGCTGCTCTTCAGGTGAAGGGTGAGAGTCCCCTTATTTTAGACAGGTCTCAGGCCTACATAGGTGTTTTAATTGATGATTTAATTACAAAAGATGCGCGTGAACCCTATAGAATGTTCACCTCAAGAGCGGAATATCGGTTGCTTCTCAGGGAAGATAATGCTGACCTCCGTTTAACGGAGCACGGATATCGTATCGGGCTTGTATCTGAGAGAACATTTAATGCCTTGCAGGAAAAAAAGGGAAAGATCGAGCGGGAAATTCAGCGACTTCATTCCACTGCTCCAAGATCATCCGGGTTGGGCCTTGAGGATATGATTCCAATGGAAAACTTTGCCCCCAATTCGTCACTCGCGCAACTCCTTCGAAGGCCTGAAGTTTCCTATCATCATTTGGCTCAGTTTTTAAATGGAACAAAAGAGGATAATCCTGATGTAGTCGAGGCCATTGAAATAACCATCAAGTATGAGGGGTATATTAAGCGACAGGAGCAACTAATTGGACAATTTAAAAAGCTTGAGCATCGTTATGTTCCAGATAACTTTAACTATGATGATATCAAAGGGTTTTCACGAGAAGTTGTCGAAAAGCTAAAGAAAGTGCGCCCTTCATCAATTGGGCAGGCCTCACGAATTTCTGGAATGACTCCTGCCGCCATTTCACTCCTCCTTGTTGCTGTAGAAAAACATAAAAAGGCCAGCTAGTTCTATTGCCTTATCTTCACTTCGGCCAAGCTTTGGCTTAACTTCTTCAGCTATTCCAACTTACAAAGACCAATGGATTTTCCTTATTTTATGGTTCATGAAAGATGAGATGTTCCACGTGGAACAAAGCGATCAATCTTTTAATTTTCTAGATCATTTCATGCAGGGGGCTCAAAAGCTTGGGCTTTCCTTCTCCGAGGAAATACTTTGTAAATTTGGTCTGTATTTTGATGAATTGCGTCGTTGGGACCGTTCAATTAATCTGACCGGTCTTCGCACAGAACACGAGCGGACCGTTTTGTTGTTCGTCGATTCATTGGCGGGACATATGGCGCTTCGCAATGATCAAGATGCCAGGATTGTTGACATTGGGACTGGTGGGGGATTCCCTGGCATACCACTTAAGTTGGCGTTACCTGCTCTTGATGTTGTATTACTGGAACCAAGGTCCAATAAGACTGCTTTCCTTCATAATATTATTGGGAAGCTTGAATTAGTAAATGTTTCGGTTGTACAGCGTCGTTTGGAAGACGTTGATTGTATGGCGGTGTACGAGGAAAAATGTGATGTCGCCATTTGCAAAGGGGTTAACGTAGACCACATCATTCCGCATCTTGACCGAATTTTGAAAAAAAATGGAAAACTAGTTGTATTTCGATCAAAAAATATTGACAATCATTCCAGGCCCAATGGGATGGTAGTGTTTGAAGAATTATCCTATGATTTACCGTTTGGGTATGGAAGCCGCGTCTTATCTGTTTTGAAATTTGAATCATAGTCAGGGTATTTCCATGTTCCACGTAGAACAATTGCTAATGTTGTTTATTGGATTATGTTGAAACAGACCATTGCTATTGCCAATCAGAAGGGAGGAGTTGGAAAAACCACGACGTCTATCAATCTTGGCGCGGCTTTGGCTATATCTGGAAAATCTGTTTTATTAATTGATTTGGATCCCCAGGCCAATGCGACTAGCGGATTGTCAATTGAACCTCAGGGCGCAACCATTTATGAATGTTTAATGGATAGGCGCTTGGTTGAAAGCGTAATTT
The DNA here is from genome assembly GCA_020632595.1 of Nitrospiraceae bacterium. NCBI lineage: Bacteria > Pseudomonadati > Nitrospirota > Nitrospiria > Nitrospirales > Nitrospiraceae > Nitrospiraceae bacterium. The sequence goes on from JACKFF010000005.1 coordinate 106,596, forward strand.
TACCTACTAATATAAACGGATTTAGTGTGGTGGCCTCAAAGGGAGATTTGGTTGGGGCTGAAATCGAATTGTCCAATATCCAGGACCATCAAACTATTCTGAAAAATGTGTTGGAAGGAGTTGTGGGCTTCGATTTTATTATTATTGATTGTCCGCCAGCCTTCGGGCTCTTGACAATCAATGCTCTTGTTGCAGCCTCTGCCCTGATCATACCCGTGCAATGTGAGTATTATGCCATGGAAGGATTGGGTCGTTTGTTGGGAAATGTCGAAAGGATTCGGGAGTCATTTAATCCGCAGCTGGCCATTCAAGGCATTGTGTTGACGATGTATGATTCAAGAATTAATCTTTCGCGCCAGGTGCAAGAGGAAATTCGGGGATTTTTTGCGGAGAAAGTCTTTCAGACTGTTATCCCAAGGAATGTGGCGTTGGCTGAAGCGCCCAGTCATGGGAAGGCGGTTTTATCCTATAATGCCGCGTCTAGTGGAGCCAAGGCATATCTTGACCTCGCCAAGGAGATTTTGAGGAATGGAAAAGAAAGCGTTAGGTAAAGGACTGCAGGCCCTACTTCCGGAAAAAAAGACTCTTGTCTGGAAAGTGGAGCAGGATGGTCAGGCGGTCTCCATGATTGCACTGGATCAGATTCTCCCGAACCGCTATCAGCCCAGAACGACATTTTTGGAAGCAGAATTAGATGAGTTAGCGCAATCTGTCAAAGAGCATGGCGTCCTGCAGCCTATTGTCGTCAGGAGAAAAGGCGATGGTATGTTCGAACTCATTGCCGGGGAACGCCGGTTTCGAGCGGCAAAAATTGCCGGGCTGCAGACCATTCCTGTCCTGGTGAGGAATTCCAACGATGAAAAGGCCTTGGCGATTGCGTTGGTTGAAAATATTCAACGTGAAAATCTCAATCCTATTGAGGAAGCCAAGGCCTATTCCCGGTTAATGGGGGAATTCGGCTTAACTCAGGATTTGGTTTCACGCTCAGTGGGTAAGGATCGTTCATCCATCGCGAATATTGTAAGGCTGCTCACGCTGCCAAAGGATGTCCAAGAGTATATTGAGGCGGGGTTGATCAGTTTAGGTCATGCGAAGGTGTTAGCGGGCCTGCCAACTCCAGCAGCACAAATCCAGCTTGCACGGAAAATTGTTTCCGAGCAACTCTCTGTTCGCCAAATTGAGCAGATGATTACCCTGCAGAGAAAAGGTAAAGGCTCTAAATCAAAAAAAGAGGAACCCAATAGATTTCGAAACCTGGAAGAACAATTTCGAAAACGCTTGGGCACTAAGGTCCAGGTAAAGGCGGGGGTCAGGGGAGGGCAAGTCGTCATCCATTATTTTTCCGATGATGAACTTGATCGGATTGCTTCATTGGTTATGGAATAGAATTTGAATAATCTAACGAATGGCTTCAGAGCGAATGGGCTCTCCTTTAAGATGTCAGAGGATCATGATGATGGCAAATGGTCGAGCTAATATTACCGCGTATCGAGTCAGGCAAGAAGGAATTGGAGCACACAGTTATCGAGGAGGGAGAGGCTCATGTTTTTCAAAAAAAACGAAGAAAATACTCAGGATAGGGCAGAAATGAGTCAAGGTCAGGAGAAGGAGTCAACTGTGGTGGATAGTCCGGTGCCCTCAGCCAGTCAGCAGGAATCAGGGGATATTATCGCCTTTGTTGGGGAAGAGGTGACCTTTAAGGGAACCATTCGGTATCAGGGCACAGTTCGAGTGGATGGCCGCCTGGAGGGTGAAATATATACCGACGGCAATTTAATTATTGGGCAAAAAGCGGTCATCGCTGCCAAGATTCATGCAGGAACCATTATGTGTCAGGGACAATTAACGGGGGATGTCGAAGCCAAGCACCGCGTTAAATTATTAACCCCGGCTGTCTTTGAAGGGACAATTACCTCCCCCCTTCTTTCGATAGATGAGGGAGTGGTGTTTAATGGGACCTGCAATATGCCCCAAAAAATTGAGCGAAAAGGCAAAGAAGCCAAACTTGTGATTTCGGTAGAAGAAGCCGTGAAGGTGAAATAAAGCAATCTTCTGCAAAAAATAGGCGGCTAGCTCCCAGCTGGACATGGAGATCCTAGCGTGCAACTTGAGGGCTCTTTACTGGATGAGAGGAGGAACGATGTATGTGGGGTGAAAAAGAAAAGAAAAAGGAATTAGGATTTGGGCAGGAATTTTATACATTTTTGGGAAAAGGTGTTGATTTTAAGGGCAAAGCTCAATTTGAGGGCACAGTACGGGTGGATGGCAACTTTGAGGGGGAAATCACGATTGATGATACCCTCATCATTGGTGAAAGTGCCGTGATCAAAGGGACCATTACAGGTGGAACCATTGTGAACAGTGGCCGGATTGAGGGTGTGATTACCGCAAAATCAAAAATTCAACTCCTAAAGCCGGCGGTTCTCATTGGTGATGTCCATACCCCCATTTTTGCCATGGAAGAAGGCGTATACTTTCAAGGGGAATGTGATATGGGTTCGGCTCCAAAGTTAGAAGCGCCTATGGATAATAAAATCCTCTCCAATGGACAAGGCAAAACGATTCCTAAGGTTGAGCAAAAATTAGAAAAAAAATTAGAAACTGAGCCGTTGAGTCGCTAATGTCTTTCTCTGAATCCAAAAGGGTTGTCTTAGGAATGAGCGGCGGTGTGGATAGCTCCGTGGCTGCCAAATTATTGAAGGAACAGGGGTACGAAGTTATCGGGGTCACATTGAAAGTCTGGGAGGAAGAAGATGACACTTCCGTTTCCAAGCGTTGGCAGGAGCGGGGATGCTGTAAGGTGGGAATGGCCAGACATGTGTCAGAATTATTAGGGATCTCTCACAGGGTCATCGATACCCGTGAACGTTTTCAAAAGGGAGTCATTGAGGATTTCATTGGAGGGTATCTCCAGGGAACCACGCCTAATCCCTGCGTTCGGTGTAATGAACGCGTAAAATTTGGAGGTCTCTTCCAGGTGGCCGATGAACTTAGAGCTGATTATATTGCGACCGGCCACTATGCCAACATCAAACACGATCAAGGAGGGACCCCTTTTCTGGTTCGTGGGAAGGATGCCAAAAAGGACCAATCATATTTTCTCTATCGAATACCGCCCAGGTGGCTCTCAAAAATGATATTTCCTTTAGGAGACATGGAAAAACCTGACGTCTGGAGGGAAGCGGAGGCCATGGGTCTGCCGGTGGACGAACTTAAGGAAAGCCAGGAAATTTGCTTTGTGACGCAGGGTGATTACCGACAATTCCTCAAGCAGCATGCACCTCAGGCTTCAAGTCCCGGAACATTTGTGGATGAAACGGGTAAGGAGCTTGGCCAGCATCAAGGCGTGGCTTTTTATACGCCAGGCCAACGAAAAGGATTGGGTGTTGCCGGAGGAAGCCGTTTGTATGTGCAGCGAGTCCTTCCCGACATGAATATGGTAGTCCTGGGTCCGGCCGAAGATTTAGATTCCAGTGAATGCCTGGTTTCAGACTTGAATATCTTCTCTCCAGAGTCATTGGAGCATGCAAGTAAAATTGAGGTGAAATTTCGGTATAGTTCCCCACCAGTCCCAGCTGCTTACCGATGGTCAGATTCCACTTCGATCACAATAAGGTTTGATGCGCCTGTTCGGGCTTTGAGCCCAGGCCAGTCAGCGGTTTTTTACCTTGGAGATCGGGTCTTGGGAGGTGGAATCATTCAAGGTCCAACCCCAAAGAAAATTATGCAGATGTGCGAAGAAACCAACCCAGCTGCACGTACCCAAGAATAATTGGGAATCAGAAAAAAATCCCTTTACATACGCTCTTTCCGGTTGACAGGCTGCATCACTCATGCTAGTTTCACCCGCTTAACACACGCCCAATTCCGTTCAACACGTGGCTGCCTGGAATCTCTGTAAACTGTGAATAAAAGCACCATTGGGCGCCGGTATGCATCGGCGCTTTTCCAACTGCTCGATAAGTCGGGTATTGAACCCGCACGAAGTGCCTTAAGCGCCTTGCAGCAAGGCTTGGAGGAAACCCCCGCCTTGAAGCATGTCCTCGCTTCACCAGTCTTTAATTTTGAGGAAAAACAGGCTGTCCTGAATGAATTGAGTCAAAGGATGAAAGCCCCTCCGGTCATGCGGGATTTCCTCACTCAACTGTTGAAAAAGAATCGAGCCATGTTGCTCCCTGAAATTTCAGAGGCATTTGCGGAATTAGCCGATCAACAACAGGGAGTTCAGCAAGTCTGGGTTGGCTCGGCCAAACCATTACAAACGGCCGAGAAAGAAAAGATCAAGCACGACTTGTCTCAGACGCTGCACCATGGAGTCGAAGTGGCCTTTGAGGTAGATCCCCATCTTATTGCGGGATTGAGAATAAAAATTGGCAGCCGGGTATTTGATAATACGGTGTCGGGTCGACTAGCCGGTATGCATGATCAGTTGACGAAGGGATAATCCATGCAGATCAAAGCAGAAGAAATCAGCTCCATCATTAAGGAAAAAATCAAGGGATTCGAGCAACGGGTTGATGTCAAAGAAATGGGCTACGTCATCCAGGTGGGTGACAATATCGCCAAAGTTTATGGTTTAGAGGGGGCGATGGCAGGAGAGTTGTTGGAATTTCCTGGTGGAGTGTACGGAGTGGCTTTGAACCTTGAAGAAGATAGTGTCGGAGCGGTGCTCCTGGGCGAAGATGTGGGTATCCGTGAAGGAGATCCGGTGAAACGTACCGGACGAATTGCCGAGGTCCCGGTTGGGGAGGCACTGGTTGGTCGTGTTGTCGATGCCATCGGGAAGCCTATTGATGGGAAGGGTCCCATCAATACCACGGAGACACGTCTTATCGAAATTCGGGCACCAGGCGTGGTTGATCGGCAATCGGTGGGAGAACCTCTTCAAACGGGGCTCAAGGCCATTGATGCCATGATTCCGGTGGGTCGAGGCCAACGAGAGTTAATTATTGGAGACCGTCAGACCGGAAAAACCGCTATTGCGGTTGACACCATTATCAATCAAAAAGGCCTGGGTGTGTTTTGTTTTTACGTGGCCATTGGACAAAAACGATCGACGGTAGCTCGAGTGGTAAAAACCTTGGAAGATCATGGAGCCATGGAGTACACCACTGTGGTGTCCGCCACCGCCAGCGATTCAGCGTCGCTGCAATTTTTTGCACCGTATGCCGGTGTGACCATGGCCGAATATTTCCGTGACAATGGGAAACATGCGCTTATCGTGTATGACGATTTGTCCAAACATGCCACCGCCTACCGCCAGCTTTCTCTGCTTCTTCGACGTCCCCCAGGACGTGAAGCCTATCCGGGCGATGTGTTCTTTTTACATTCCCGATTATTGGAGCGGGCTGCGAAGATGAGTGATGAAAAAGGCGCTGGGAGTTTGACGGCATTGCCGATTATCGAAACGCAGGCAGGTGACGTCTCCGCCTATATTCCCACCAATGTGATTTCTATTACTGATGGACAGATCTATCTGGCAGCTGACCTGTTCTATTCCGGTATTCGGCCGGCGATTAACGTGGGGTTATCAGTTTCCCGGGTTGGAGGGGCTGCCCAAATTAAAACGATGAAGCAGGTGGCTGGAACTCTCCGGCTCGATTTGGCGCAGTATCGGGAAATGGCTGCCTTCGCGCAATTTGGCAGTGAATTGGATAAAGCCACGCAGGCTCAATTGGCTAGGGGTGCGCGCATGGTGGAACTGTTGAAACAGGAGCAATATAAGCCCCTGGCTGTGGCCGATCAGGTGTTGTCGATTTATGCCGGGGTGAACGGGTTTCTTGATAATGTTCCCGTGAATAAAATTCGGGAGTTTGAGCAAGGCCTGTTAGCCTATATTAAAGAGAAACACCCCAATATGCGGGAAGAGGTCGTAACCAAAAAGAAGATTGATGAGGAATTTGGGGGTAAATTAAAAAGCATTATTTCCGAATTTAAACAGTCCAAAGGCTACGATCAAGCCGTGTAAAGTTTTTTGCTATGCCAAGTCTTCAAAGCCTCCGACGAAAGATTGCGTCTGTCAAAAACACGCAGAAGATAACCAAAGCCATGAAAATGGTTTCTGCGGCTAAGTTGAAACGCGCGCAGGATCGAATTTTCGCCGCTAGGCCCTATGCTCATCAGTTACGAGAAGTCATGGGAAACCTGAGCGAACGGGTCAATCGCGCCTCTCATCCTCTTCTGCAACGACGTGACGGGAATACGACTGAACTTCTGGTGGTTACAAGCGACCGCGGGCTTTGCGGGGCTTTTAATACCAATATTCTCAGGCAGGCCGTTGAATTTTTAGAGGAGCAGGCCAGCCAGGGGAAGCAGGTCTCGGTCAGTTTGGCCGGAAGGAAATCTATTGATTTTTTCAGACGACGCCATTGGAAGATTCGTCAACAATGGGGAGGGGTTTTCGATCGGCTCAGTTTTGAGCACGCCCTGGATATCGGGCAAAACATCGTTTCTCAATATCATGAAGGCACCTTTGATCAACTGTATGTGGTCTATAACGAATTTAAATCGGTCATGCAGCAGCAGGTGATCGTCGAAAGGCTGCTCCCAATTGAATCGGTCCAGGAGTCCGGCGAAAGGGAGAAGCCGGCGACGGGTGGGGGTTATTTTTATGAACCCGATGAAAATGAATTGTTAGCCACCTTATTGCCTAAGCATTTTGAAATACAGACGTATCGCGTCTTATTAGAGTCGGCTGCTGCGGAACAGGCTGCACGAATGACGGCCATGGATGGGGCCACACGTAATGCCGGAGAATTAATCAAAAAGGTCACCTTATTTTATAACAAAACACGCCAGGCCGCGATTACCAAAGAATTGATGGATATCGTGGGAGGCGCAGAGGCCCTGAAATAAATCGAAGGTTGATCCTGGCCGGGCACGGGGTCCCGTGTACCGTTCACCAATCTTTTTCAACCAAGGAGTCTATGGTGGGTACGGATGTCGGAAATGGAAAAGTCATTCAAGTCATTGGACCGGTGGTGGACGTGGAGTTTCCTCCAGGAAAACTTCCTAATATTTTTAATGCATTAACGATCACCCATAGATCGGAAGATCAAGACGTACAGTCAGGCATTCAGGTCACATTGGAAGTGGCCCAACACCTTGGGGAAAACCGTGTAAGGGCCGTGGCAATGTCTTCGACCGATGGATTGGTCCGTGGTTTAGAGGTGAAAGATACCGGTGCACCGATTTCTGTTCCTGTTGGACGGGAAACCCTTGGACGGGTCGTCAATGTTTTGGGTGATCCTGTTGATGGATTCGGAGCCGTCAAAACGGAAAAACGGTGGTCTATTCACCGTTCGGCCCCTGCATTAGAAGACCAGGAAACCAAAACAGAAATATTGGAAACCGGAATTAAAGTCATTGACCTGTTGGAGCCCTATGCCAAAGGGGGAAAGGTCGGGTTGTTTGGTGGCGCCGGTGTGGGAAAAACCGTCATCATCATGGAACTTATCAATAATATCGCCCTTCACCACGGCGGGTTTTCAGTCTTTGCCGGAGTCGGTGAACGAACTCGGGAAGGTAATGATCTTTGGCATGAAATGCAGGAGTCCAAAGTCATTGATCCCCATGATTTCTCCAAATCGAAAGCCGCTTTGGTTTATGGTCAAATGAATGAGCCCCCTGGAGCGCGTCTCCGCGTGGGCCTTACCGGACTGACCATCGCCGAATATTTCCGTGATGAGGAGCATCAAGATGTGCTGCTCTTTGTCGACAACATCTTCCGATTCACTCAAGCGGGATCCGAAGTTTCCGCCTTGCTCGGTCGAATGCCATCAGCCGTCGGCTATCAACCGACTTTAGGTACGGAGATGGGAACCTTGCAAGAACGGATTACATCGACCAAGAAGGGATCCATCACCTCGGTTCAAGCGATTTATGTCCCGGCTGATGACTTGACTGACCCAGCTCCGGCAACGGCGTTTGCCCATTTGGATGCCACTACCGTGTTGTCCCGGCAATTGGCCGAGTTGGGCATCTATCCTGCGGTCGATCCATTGGATTCCACCTCAAGAATTTTAGATCCCCATATTCTGGGAGAGGAACATTACCAAGTAGTGCAACGGGTGCAAGGCACCTTGCAACGTTATAAAGATCTCCAGGATATTATCGCAATTTTAGGTATGGACGAATTGTCGGAAGACGACAAACAAATTGTGGCCAGGGCGAGGAAACTCCAACGGTTTCTCTCTCAGCCCTTCCATGTGGCAGAAGCCTTTACCGGCTCTCCAGGGAAATATGTGAAACTCGTTGATACCGTTCGAAGCTTCAAAGAAATCGTGGATGGAAAATACGATGATCTTCCGGAGCAGGCCTTCTATATGGTTGGGCCAATCGAAGAAGCCATCGAAAAAGCTGAAAAACTCGGATACAAACGATAATGGCAGGTGCTGGCGTGACGGCGTCATCAGGAAAGATTCTTTTGGAGGTGGTCACCCCCGATCACCGGTTGCTCAGTAAGGAAGTCGATTACGTTTCGGCTCCTGGAAGCGAGGGGGATTTCGGTGTCCTGCCCGGCCATTGTCATTTTCTGACCACCCTGCGGATTGGCGAACTTCAATACCGTATTGGAGAACAGACTGCATACATGGCTGTGCTCTGGGGGTTTGCTGAAGTGACGCCGACTAAGGTGACGATTCTGGCAGAAATTGCCGAAAAAGCAGAAGACATTAACGTGGAACGGGCCGAGGATGCTGTTCGAAAAGCGGAAGAGCGTCTGGAGCGTGGTGGGCTACCCTCGGAAGTAGAGGAAGCTCGCGTCAGTTTAGAAAAGGCCCGCCTCCGGCAAAAAATTGCCGGTCGCCACCGCCAACAGGCCGATTCCCGTCTTATATAAAGTAATTGACCGCCCCATTTTTCTACCTGCCATGCCGCATGTCGCTACGCGGACGGAGTTCATCGTCACCGCAGGCGAATCGCCCAAACGCCTTGATCATTTTCTTGCCCATCGCGAACCCTATTTTTCCAGGACAGCCCTCCAACGATTAATCGAAGATGGCCATATTACGGTCGGTGGTCAGGTTGTGAAACCCAGCCACAAGGTCAGGCCTGGTGATTTCATTGTGCTGGTCGTACCGCGTCCAGAGCCCGTGGCAATCAATCCTGAACCGATTCCCCTTGTCATTCTCTATGAAGATGAATTCCTACTGGTTCTCAATAAACCGGCAGGCCTTGTGGTTCATCCCGCTCCTGGTCATTGGACCGGGACTTTAGTTAATGCGCTCCTGCATCACATGCAAAGCGGGGAAGGGCATCTTTCAACTATTGGAGGAAAGGAACGTCCGGGGTTGGTGCATCGCCTTGACAAGGAAACGACCGGAATCTTAGTGGTGGCGAAAAATGATCAAGCTCACCGGTTATTGGCGGGACAATTCAAAGCTCATTCCATCATTCGCGTTTATGAGGCGTTTGTGTGGGAAGGGCCAAAGACGCGGGAAGGCCGGATTGAGTTGTGGATTGGACGAGATACCAAAGATCGGAAAACCTTTTCCGCACGCACAACCAATCCCAAAGAGTCGCTAACCGGTTACCGTGTGAAAGAACGATTTGGGGCAGCGGCGGCACATGTAGAGTTATTCCCTGGCACAGGACGCACGCATCAGCTAAGAGTTCACCTCAAGGCTATCGGATGTCCGATCTTGGGTGACCAAACCTATGGAGGGAAAAAGGTCATGGCTATTGGAGGGATTGGGATTCCCCGTGTGATGTTGCACGCCAAAGTTCTTGGCTTCGTACATCCTGTTTCAAACAAAATGATGACATTTTCAGCCGAATTGCCGGAAGATATGGTGACCGTACTGAATGGCTTGAAGGGCAGGGAAGACGCATGGTCGTCTTGACAAGCAGGCAAGCGATTGGAGTAGATTTCAAGATATGAAAAAAGAGGTAAAGCTGGAACCTGGGCAGGTGGTTGACACATTAGGAGAACTGATTGCCAGTCTCTCGGCTTTTGCCGCAAAGGTCCCGGCCAAGTCCATGCTGGCATTGTCTGGTGGAATTCGTCCGACCCCGGAGGCAGTCGATGCCTATGAAACCACGGTCTATCGATTTCGTGACCGGGTGGGGGTCACGTATAAAACTCTCCCTCCCTTATTTGTCGAATCTTTAGAAGCCTTCGAGGCGGGGAAAGTATTTGACGCCGTTCCTCCGCTGTTGCAATGCGTTGAACAGTTGGTGGAATTGCACAATCAGGAAACTATTAAATTCACTTCATCCCAACAACAACGTCTTCGTGATTATCATCGCCGTTTAGAAAAACTTGTCCCAGAAGCCACACAATCCGAAGTCGATCTCCCTACCCCTGAATCGTATTAAGCTTGTTGTCAAAACTGCGCAGGATACCCAGATCTCGCTGAGGGAATTTTGATTGGGGAATAATCGCAAGGAAAATTTCTGCGAGAACAATCGGAATAATGCCCTGGTCTTATTTGTGGAAACTTTATCCTTCCCTCATACCCGCAATTTGTGACCGGAATTCCATTTCAAAAAATATGAGATGTTTTTGAGATGAACGTCTACAAATTATTGCAAAAGGCCAGGATGGCTGAAATTTTTGGTTATCAGCTGAATTCTAGGAGGACTTGAAAAGGAGCAGAGTCGAGTAAGGATTTTTATTTTTTTCACCGAAAAAGAATGGTCGATGGGATTCTTCTTCGAGAACAAGGATCAGTTCAAGTTTGCAGGAGCAAGAAACTGAAGACCCGTTCTGAGGATAAGCTGGTCTCCGTTCGAAGAGGGCGGGAAAATCACACGCCAATTCCTTCCTTTATCTCGTAACCCTTCTCCAATTAAGCTCAGGTGGTACTGAGCATCATTATTTAACGCTATGGCCAGGCTCAGATTGCAAAGGAAGGTCTTACACCCTAAGTGGTAGGAATGAAAGACCAACAAACCCAATTCTTTGGCAACTTGTTTATTAAGGGGTCCTTGCACATGAAACATAATGGTATCAGAGGCCAACTGTTCGGTACGTATCATTGGATTCCTGACGTTCAAAAATATGAAAAATCTTGCTCAAGCCCATTTCAACCCAATAGGAGTTTCTTTGACTATTCCCCAGAGGGGTGGGCCCGAGAGGTGAAAGCGAGTAACTGATAACATGCCTTAATGGAGAATAAAAAGAAGCCGGAACGACCAGGCGAAACCTGACGAAATGAGAGATTGGTTGACGGGGAGTTTGGTGGGATGTATAAAGTCAATTCTTCATGCGTCCGTAGCTCAATTGGATAGAGCATCGGCCTTCGGAGCCGAGGGTTGGGGGTTCAAGTCCCTCCGGGCGCACCATTCAGACTTCCCCTGTGGTCTTGATGATGGTAACATCCCCTCTTCCCGCTCGTAGGGCAATACACGCATACGTAATTGTTGAAGCTCATCACACGTCAGGCAATGTCGATTCTTCTGTTTCATTATTTCCTTCCTGCTGATGCATGGCCTATTTTCAATTAGGGCAAGCGTAATAGTATTGTTGTCCATTCATCATATCAAAGTTGGTATCTTTTTCCGGGATTCTGAGAAATGAGTTGGTCGAATAGCCTCTTGAGTTAACAAATCCAGACTATTTGTTGGAATTGACCATCATGGGTAGTGAGATATCTCCTTTTCTCAAATGAATAGCTCCTGGGTCGCGTTCCTTGAACGCCCATCTATCCATATTCCCCTTCTCGTGGTCATTGGTTTTCTGGCCTTTAGTTCCAATGCCTCTATTTCTTTGTTTGGGGAAACCGAGGGTTTGTACGCCATTATCACCCACACCATGATGGCGGCCGAGGATTATGTGCATCTTTGGTTACGGGGAGAGCCGTACTTTAGTAAACCACCTCTTTTCTTTTGGCTTCAGGCGGGATTCATTCATGGTTTGGGATGGAGTGAGGCTGCGTTACGGTTGCCGTCGATTGTATCCAGTTTGGGAACGATGATAACGACCTATTATTTAGGACGCCTGTTGTTTTCAGGGATGGCAGGATCTTGGGCCGCCCTGGTATGTGCGACCTGTTATGCGGGTTTGTGGTTTGGTCCATTGGCCATAATCGACCCGGTACTAACTTTTTGTATGACGTTGGGAATGTATGCCTGGGCCCGCGCGTATTTTCAAGAATCATCACAGTATTGGTATCTGATCGGTTTTATGGCGTTGGCACTGGGCTCAATGGTCAAAACGTTACATGCCATGGCCTTGCCGGTTCTGGTGATGGGAATATTCTTATGGATGCGCCGTGATGAACGAGTATTCCGGGAATCGTATTTTTGGGTTGGATTCGTGTTGAGTGGCTTGTTACTGAGTGGCTACTACTTGTTACTTGGCCCCGAATTCAGACAGCATTTTTTCTTTGAAGAAAATCTCAAACGCATGATCAGCGTATCGGGCGATCAACAATATTCTGCGTGGGAGGCCTATTGGGGCAAACGTCCCATTTTTTGGTATGGTCTAGTAATCTGGTTCGACTTTTTCCCCTGGTCGGCCTTACTTCCATCTGGTCTTTTTCTCCTATGGAAGCGTCGCCCCTGGCTTGAGTCGCCGAAAGAATTGTGGGTCTTTCTATGGGTCGTGGTGTACTTTGTGGCGTTGAGTTTGGGGCCCGAAAAGCATGAACGATATCTTATGCCTCTCCTCCCGGCATTCGGTTTGTTAGTCGGCTATGTGTATCATCGACTTCTGCGTGAAGCGCCAGTATTAGAAGGAAAGGGTATGTTGAGGGGCTTGTTAGCATGCTTGGGTGGCATTTTTTTGGTTTCGGTATTTCTTGGACCTATTCTGTTGCAAAAAAAATGGCATGTTCCGTTGGACGTCATGCCTTTGATTCTTCGTGTTGGATTAGGCACGTTAGGCCTGATAATGATCGGCCTGGCCGTCAAGAATTATCTGCGAATGGGTCTGATGGGTGTGGGGGTGTTGGGTGTGGCCCTTATGGTGACGGTGACCGGATTTATTATTCCTGGTATTCAAGCGGAAGGTTCCCCCAGGCTGGCATTTGACGAAAATCAACGGCGACTGAATAATCAAACTGATCCAATATCGGTGTTTCAGTCATGGGATTGGCGGGGGGATGAAGATGAATTTTATTGGGATTATCTCCATGGTCGTTCACGAATCGTGGGAAAGGGTCTTAAAGATTCCTTGGCGTTGGAAGAACTCAAAAGGGATGTTCAACAATCTACGCGTCTGGTGATGATGACCAAGGACCAGTATCAACAAATCATTTCCGATGCCCCCAATTTAAGTGCCAATGTATTATTTGAATTCTACCGTTCAAAAAAGAACATTGTGCTTCTTTCTCTCGGTTGGAGAGCACAGCTGGCGGATTCTTGGGACACCCAAAAACAATGAATTCAAAAAAGTTTGCCAAATGTTGAATTCACTGTAAAATTTAGTATCTGGCCCCTATGAAGCGATTCAGGTTAATGGATGGGGGAAATAGTCCTAAGTCCAAAATATGCCCTCGTCTGCCATCCGGTCTACATGCTTACCAAATCATTAAACAAGCAAAAATCATGAATTATTTCCATCGATTAGGATTATGTCTCCTCATGATCGTGTGTGCCTGGTCTTCGCAAGTAGAAGCCAGAGTGCAGATTAAGACTATTCCCTATAACCATGGGGAAGTTGGTTTGGAAGGAGTTGTGGCCTGGGATGATGAAATAAAAGGTAAACGTCCGGGTATTTTGGTTGTTCACGAATGGTGGGGACTAAATGAATATGCCCGAACTCGTGCGGAACAATTGGCGGCCCTGGGATATGTAGCGGTGGCGGTGGATATGTATGGAAAGGGAAAAGTGACCACTCATCCCGATGAGGCCAGGCAATGGATGCAACAAACCACAGCCAATGTAAAGATGTGGCAGGCCAGAGCGAATGAGGGATTTCGGCTTCTTCAGACTAACCCCCTGGTAGATCAAACCCGTTTAGCAGCTATTGGGTATTGTTTTGGAGGGGCGACCGTTATGCAAATGGTGTATGATGGAGCACCGGTCAAAGGGGTCGTAAGTTTCCATGGGTCGCTCCCTCTTCCGCCCGCATATTCTGCCGTAAAGAGTTCAGTCAAAATTCTTATTGCCCATGGGGAGGCCGATCCGTTTCTTAGCCAAGACCACATTAGGAAATTTAAACATGCTTTAGATGAGGCCGGGTTAGATTGGCACATGGTGATTTTTGGTGGTGCCCAACATGGATTCACAAACCCATCGGCCAATCAATATGGGATGAACGGTGTACAATATCAAGAACAAGCTGATCGACGGTCATGGGAACACATGAAAATGTTTTTTGATGAACTGTTTCGATAAGTAGAATTCGCCAGGCAGGAGGCTTTCTATCGATCAAAGAGGAAACAGGTAAGAATCGTTGATCAAGTTCTTATTCATCTTCACCGAAAAATTTGTGTTTACAGGTTTTCCGTCTGAACAGGCCATCCAACATGGCAAAGGCAAGCTCTTATTCCAAGGAAAAACATGATATCGCCAAACAGGAAATTAACTTCAATTCTGGGCGTTTCCGCCTATTACCACGATAGTGCGGCTTGTCTCATCCAGAATGGCAGGATTGTGGCGGCTGCCCAAGAAGAACGGTTCACGCGAAAAAAACATGATGCCGGATTCCCGAGCCATGCCGTTGAGTATTGTCTCCGGCAAGGCGGGGTTGGCATGCGCGATGTCGATTATCTGGTGTTCTACGACAAACCTTTTGTGAAATTTGAACGGTTGTTGGAAACATATTTGTCCTATGCCCCCAAGGGACTTGGATCGTTTTTGACCGCTATTCCTGTGTGGATCAAAGAAAAGCTATTTCTGCGAAACTTACTAGAAAAGGCTTTTCGTCAGGTGGGGAGTCTCGAAAAAAAAGACAACCTACCACCGTTGCTCTTTGGGGAGCACCATGAATCACATGCGGCTGCGGCCTTTTTCCCTTCTCCTTATGAGGAAGCGGTTGTTCTATGTATGGACGGGGTAGGCGAATGGGCAACGACTTCAGCCTGGATCGGGCGGGGAAATCAATTAACACCTCTATGGGAAATTCCTTTTCCACATTCCATAGGTCTGCTGTACTCCGCTTTTACCTACTATACGGGGTTTAAGGTCAATTCCGGTGAATATAAAGTAATGGGGCTTGCTCCCTATGGGGAGCCCAAGTATGTGAAAACGATTTTGGACAATGTGGTGGATGTGAAGCCGGATGGCACCTTCCGACTCAATATGGACTATTTTGATTACTGTACTGGCTTACGGATGACCAACAACAAGTTCGACGCCATATTTGGCGGTCCTCCGCGTCAGGCGGAAAGTACTCTCACCCAGCGGGAAATGGATCTGGCCCGGTCTGTACAAGAAGTCACCGAGATGGTCATGCTTCGTCTGGCCAACAGTCTTCATCGAGAAACGGGCCTTTCCAATCTTTGCCTTTCCGGAGGGGTGGCCTTGAATTGTGTCGGAAACGGAAGAGTGCTGCGGGAAGGTCCATTCAGCGGGCTGTGGATTCAGCCTGCCGCAGGCGATGCGGGGAGCGCGTTGGGAGCGGCCTTAAATGTGCATTACAGCTATCTGAATCAGCCCCGGGTATGCCAGGGTCCAAGTGATGCGATGCGAGGCAGTTATTTAGGACCACGTTTTTCCAACCAGGACATTGAATCCAGCCTCCAACAGCTTGAGGCCAGTTATGAGCGTGTGGAGGATTCGGACCTGTATCGTCGAGTGGCGCAGTATTTGGCTGAGGGAAAGGTTATTGGTTGGTTACAGGGGCACATGGAATTTGGTCCTCGGGCTCTAGGAGGACGAAGTATTTTGGGTGACCCCCGCAGCGAGAAAATGCAATCGGTCATGAATTTAAAAATTAAATATCGGGAGTCTTTCCGTCCTTTTGCGCCATCGGTTTTAAGAGAACGAGTGTCTGAGTATTTTGAGATGGATACCGATAGTCCATACATGTTATTGGTGGCCCCGGTTGCCGAGAAGCGACGACGAGCGGTACAACCGGATCAACAAAAACTTTGGGGAATTGATCTGCTCAATGTTCCCAAATCGGATATTCCGGCAGTGACCCATGTGGATTACTCCGCCAGGGTTCAGACGGTGTCTCCTGACACCAATCCTCGGTACTATCAATTGTTGCAGGAATTTGAAAAGCAAACAGGGTGTGCGGTGTTGATCAATACCTCGTTTAATGTTAGGGGTGAACCGATTGTCTGTACCCCTGAAGATGCCTACCGGTGTTTCATGCGGACGGAGATGGATGTCCTTGTGCTGGAAAATTGTCTCGTTTTGAAGGAATTCCAAAAGCCGGTGGAAAAGGATGAAACGTGGATGAAAGAATTTGAATTGGATTAAGCGTGAAAGAGTAACGATATGACATCAACGATTCATCAACCAACGAACAAGGATCTTCGCTCGTTTGGCTTGCTAATGGGCGGAGTCTTTTTAATCGTAGCTGTATGGCCTCTGGTTATTCATGGAGAAAGCCTTCGAGTATGGGCGAGTCTTATCGCCGTGGTTTTTGGGGTAATGGGAATGGTTTTTCCAAAAGGGCTTGGGCCCCTGCATCGCGTATGGATGAAGATCGGCGAAAAATTAGGTTGGATCAATTCCCGGATAATATTAAGCCTCCTGTTCTTTGGGATGTTTACTCCCATGTCGTTTGTTATGGGATTATTGGGGAAACGACCATTGCAACTTGGTTATGACCCTAAGGCGAACAGCTACCGCGTAGTCAAAAAAGCCAGAGCCGCAGACCATGTGCTAAAACCCTTCTAAGGAGGAACAACAGATGACAGGTTTTCTTGGGGAATTGTGGGACTTTATGCGGGAACGAAAAAAGTTCTGGCTCGCCCCCATCATCATCATGCTCTTATTGCTCGGTGGTCTTATAATCCTGAGTGAAGGTTCAGCCGTTGCTCCCTTTATTTATACCTTGTTCTAACTCGAGGGGGAGGGATGGTGGCTCTAGGATATTTGTTTTGAGTGACAGACAAGGTAAGCCTCCTGAATAAAAAGGAGGGAGCTTCAAGCCCCCTCCTTTTGAGACCCCTTGGTGTTCCCGATCGTACGGGGACACATTGTGGACTTATCACTTATTTCGTGGACTTACTCTTTGTGTCCATGGATTTTAAGGCTCCAGGCGACACAATGTTCGGCCGTTCTTCCTTTCCGGGATTCAGGGCATGTGCATCATGAAATCCTGCCGCTTGCTGGAGTGATTCCTCCTGGCTGGGCGGAGATTTTCCAGGGTCATTGGCTACCGGTTGCCCCGTCACCGGAGACTTCGCGTCTCCCATTGGATACCCTGGATGGTTTGGCAGCATGCCGGGATTTCCCAAGGCTAACGTACTTCCCAATAACATACACCCTATTATATTAATGGTGAATAGATTACGGTTCATGATCATCCCCTCCTCTTTGTTCGATACGATCGGAAATCAAGGGGGTAAAGAACTAAAACCTAGTCTAAATATTTTTTTGGCAACCCCAATTGTTGTCTTCCAATTACCGTCCATCCTGCTTTAATTGTCGATATTTCCGACTTTGTTGTGAACGGTTGGGCGATAGATAGGGTTTAATCCGTCACTTGTCTTTGGCATGTTTTCACTGGGCTGAGAGTCCAAGCAGAAACAACCCCAAGACAAATGATGGAACAGATTTCCCTGCTGCCTATCTCCACACCCTCGCGGGACTGGATCTCGGCTAAATCTTTTTTAGCATCTTGAGAAAAGGATGAGGAGGATTTCTGGATGGTGTAGAATACTGCATGGGCGCACCATATTGTTGGTGGAATTGAGTTTATGCCCCTATGGTAAAACCTGAAAATGACCTTGGGCAAGTGGTGCAAAATGGGGCAAGCCTGACGAGTGAGTCACTTAAACACTATCCTGGTAAAGGTTACACATTGAGTTAGTTTTTGAAATGAAAAACTCCAAGATTACACAAAGATTAAATTCACGGAAAAAATGGAATTACCAGAAGAGAATATGAAACATCACCAGTTTGGAAATAAAAACATATGATGGTTGTCGGCACGCCGTGGGCGAAAGTTTTGTCTGGGATTATGCTTGTTAATGAGCGCTTGGTGGCTTGGAGAAGTTCCAAGCCCAATTCAATCTTAATTGAGAGATTTGCGCTGTATTTTGACCCTCAACAGGCTTTCGTGACCTTAGGAATCCTGTAATATAGGAGAATCCCAGGGCTACCCCCCCATGCGATGACGAATGACGGCTCCAAAGAGGGTGGATCATGTGCATTTGATGCAGGTGCCTGTCCGCATGAAATCTTTGTAATAACGGATCTTCCCTCCGGAACATATCCTTTTCATTGCCCACTGCTCCCCATCATGTGGAGTATGGTCGAAGTTGGGATCCCTCTCGCGACCTGATCCGTCTGCCCTTCAAGGGGTCAACGAGAAGGTAAAGGAACTTTGGGTTTTTGGGGTAGGCACCATTTTCCCGCACAACCCCTTGACTCTCAAAAATGGTAAATTATTATTAGAAAAAGGTCCTCAGGATTTGCGGCAACACAAATTGAGATTCCCCCTTATCATCGAAGAAGGGGAATCGGAAATATTTTGAATATGGGAACCCACCGGGTTCAAATCAAGACATATGTCTGGATCTGAACACGAGCAGATAGCAAGGCTCCGAGTCTTTCTGAATCAACAGGTAATTGGCCAGGAGGGTCTTACCCTCAGGCTCTTGATTGCCTTAATGGCTGATGGCCATCTTCTTGTTGAAGGTGCGCCGGGTTTAGCCAAAACTACCGCTATAAAAACCTTGGCCTCCGGGATTGAAGCTGATTTTCACCGGATTCAGTTTACCCCGGATTTACTCCCCGCCGATATTACCGGGACCGATATTTATCGTCCTCACGACGGCTCGTTTCGCTTTCAACAGGGGCCGATTTTTCACAACCTTGTCCTGGCCGATGAAATTAATCGCGCCCCCGCTAAGGTGCAGGCCGCCCTATTAGAGGCCATGGGAGAACATCAAGTGACAATCGGGCGAACCAGTTATCCCTTGCCCGAGTTGTTTTTAGTCATGGCTACCCAAAACCCCATCGAGCAGGAAGGAACGTATCCTTTGCCTGAAGCGCAATTGGATCGTTTTCTACTCTATGTCCGGGTGCAATACCCCGATGTGGAAGGAGAGCGGAAGATTGTCGAACTTGTTCGTCGACAAGCCAGGACCATTCCCGGGGAGGTAAGGGCAGCCCCCACCCCCGTTCCTCAAAAGGTGATTGTGGCGGCTCGACGACAGATGTGGGATTTATATGTTGCGCCCGCACTAGAAGAATATATCGTCCAATTAGTTATGGCCACACGCGAACCCGGGCCCTATAGCTCCACGCTGAAGCGATGGATCCGGTTTGGGGCTAGCCCTCGGGCAACCATTGGAATGGAGCGGTGTGCCAGGGCGCATGCCTGGCTGGAAGGACGCGATTATGTCTCCCCGGAGGACATACAAGTCGTGGCCCATGATGTGTTGCGCCACCGGATTTTACTGACCTTTGAAGCAGAGGCGGAGGGGATTAGGACCGATCAGGTGATCTCAGAAATTTTAAATCATGTGGCCGTTCCGTAAACAGACAACTCCATCAGAATGCCAGCTGAACCATCCCACAGGACAGGGAGTAGAAGTTCGGCTTGCCGATCTTATCAACATGCGTCACCAGACAGGGGTATTGGGAATCAAGACCCGGAAGCGGGTTCATACCCTTTTGGCTGGTGGAGAGCGATCTCCGTTTAAAGGCAGAGGCATGGATTTTGAGGAATCTCGCCGGTATCAACCGGGCGATGATGTGCGCCTCATGGATTGGCGGGTAATGGCGCGAACTCATGAACCCTATCTCAAAGTCTTTCGCGAAGAACGGGAGCGACCTGTCTTCATCGTCGTGGATAATAGAAAGGGAATGCGATTTGGGACTAAGGTGGCCTTTAAGTCGGTGATTGCCGCCCATGCGGCGGCATTACTGGGATGGGCATCGCACGAGCGAGGAGACCGGGTCGGGGGAGTGGTTTTTTCAGATGTGGACCATGTGGAACTCCGACCCAGGGGAGGGAGAACCGGAGTGCTCCGACTTCTCAATATCCTGGCTCAAAATAGCGTCCACCCACCACAGATACTTGAGCGCCAGACTCCCATTACCTCACCTTTTCAGTTGGCCTTAAATCGAGTCCAGGCAACCGCCAAGCCCGGAAGCCTCATTTTTCTCTTAAGCGATTTTCGCGATTGGGATTATCAGGCCAAACAGACTCTCATCCGATTGGGCGGGCATCAGGATGTGGTGGCCATCTTCACGTATGACCAATTGGAACAAGAGCCCCCACCCGCCGGCCAATATCCTGTGACGGACGGTATACGCATGGGAATATTGAATACAGGATCTGCCAAAACAATCCAATCCTATTCAGAGTGCTTTAGGGAACGATATGAAGATGTCCGGACCCTGTGCCTATCCCGTGGAATCGGATTCATTCCTTTGGGAACCCACGACGATATTCTTTTCCAAATGCGTGGTGGGTTCCAGGATCTTGGACATCGGCGAAGTGCCCATCACAGTATGGCATGACGGGAATGGGCTAACATGCCGACGGCAAGTTCTCCCTTACAAGGGCTCCGGGATGTGCATCTGCCACCTCCGATTTCTTTGTGGCCTCCGGCTCCAGGTTGGTGGATCACATTGGGTCTGGTCATGATGGGAGTCATCCTGTGCCTGTGGATTCTGAGAAATCGACGTCGAAAACAGTCGTGTCGACTTGCGATGAATGAACTGAGTGCGATCAAACAGTACTATGAGACCCATCGAGATGACCAATGGCTGATTCAACGCCTTTCGGTCATGGTCCGTCGCTATGCCTTGGCCCGCTTCCCTCGAACCGAAGTCGCAGGGCTCGCGGGAATGGCCTGGCTGCAGTTTTTGGACCGGTCGGGTCGAACCAATCAATTCACTGACGGGATTGGCCATCTGTTAAGTTCAGGGCCCTACCAACAGCAGGCGGTGTCGGCTGCCGAACTGGTGCCCCTGGTCGAACAGTGGATTAAGCAGGTGACTTCACCCACAGAGAAGGGCACGGCATGATGACGCTGGCCTGGCCATGGGTGTTGGCGCTTGTTCTGTGTCCCTGGATGGTGCGTCGTTGGGCAACCCCTGTCTCCAATTCATCCTGCCGGGCCATGAGGGTGCCGCATTTTGAAGACATTATGTCCCTTCAGTCCAACCAGTTGATTGGGCCGACTCGTTCACGGCACTCAACATTGTTTTGGGCGGGGATATGTATCTGGGCCGCCTTGCTCATTGCGGCTGCCCGTCCACAGTGGATTGGCGAACCTGTTGGATTGCCTACCAGTGGACGTGACCTGATGTTGGCAGTGGATGTTTCCGGTAGTATGAAGATTCCAGATTTTTCCATAAAAGGACAGGAAGTCACCCGCTTGGAGGTGGTGAAAGCCGCAGCCGGGGAATTCATCGCTGGCCGAACTGGCGATCGTATAGGGTTGATTGTCTTTGGTTCCCAGGCCTACGTGCAGACCCCTTTGACTTTTGATCGGGATACGGTCAAGGCCATGTTGACGGAAACAGAAATTGGTTTGGCGGGACAGGAAACCGCCATTGGCGATGCGATCGGCCTTGCGGTGAAACGGCTCGTAGAACAACCCGCGGGAAGCCGGGTATTAGTGCTATTAACTGATGGGGCCAATACCGCGGGAGAAGTGTCGCCCGCGCAAGCGGCGACCTTGGCTGAGGAGCAAGGTATTCGAATCTATGCCATCGGAGTTGGTGCGGATCGAATGGAGATTGAATCATTTTTCGGCACACAGACGGTGAATCCTTCTCGTGATTTGGATGAAGATGCCCTGCGCCAACTCGCGCAACGTACCGGAGGATTGTACTTGCGTGCCAAAGACACCGAGGGACTTACGAGAGTGTATAAAGAATTAGATCGTCTTGAACCGGCGGCTACGGAAACGGAACTGTTTCGACCGACGATCGAATTATATATATGGCCGTTAGGATTCGCGCTGGCCCTTTCCTGTGTTATGGCCATGTCTTTTATCTGGAATAGGAATTGGGTCCTCCGATCGAGATGGAAGGCGGAAGCCATCTCCGCACAAGCAGGAGCCGGACGATAAGATGTCAATGTTTCATTTTCTACGACCGGAATGGTTATGGGGATTACTCCCCTTATTGGGACTCTTTCTACTAGTCGCCAAGAAGGGGACAACGGATCAGATATGGGAATCGGTGTGTGACGCTCATCTACTCCCGCATTTGTTGGTGGGAACGGAGGGAGCTACGAGTCGCATGCCTCTCCTGCTTCTCGGATTAGGTTGGATTGTGGCGGTCTGTACACTGGCCGGGCCGGTCTGGTCCCAATTACCCCAGCCGGTATTCAGGACGGAATCGGCGTTAGTGATGGTCTTGGATTTGTCCCGTTCAATGGATGTGCAGGATGTGACCCCTTCACGGTTGACGCGAGCCAAACACAAGATTCTTGATATGCTGATGGCGCGGAAAGAAGGACAAACCGCTCTTATAGTCTATGCCGGTGAATCGTTCGTCGTCTCGCCCTTAACCAATGATGCCAACACCATAGTGACCCTTGTGCAATCTCTTGAGACGGAACTTATGCCGGTCCAGGGTAGCCGAACTGATCTCGCCTTGAAGAAGGCCCATGAACTCCTTCAGCACGTCGGGCAGGAGCGCGGTGATGTGCTCTTGCTGACGGACGGCGAGGGAGATCCTGTCACCCTGAAAGTGGTAGGCGAGTTACACCGTCAAGGGGTACGTGTGTCGGTGCTTGGTATTGGGACGGTCGATGGGGCTCCTATTCCGGAAACAGGCGGATTCCTCAAAGATCAGAACGGAGCAGTGGTTATTCCCAAATTGGATATTCCGTCTCTTCAAGCCATCGCCCAAGCGGGAGGTGGTCATTATGCCACGGTAACGGCTGACGACCGGGATATCAATCGGGTCTTTCCTTCCGATGTGCCCAGGAGGGCGCTATCGTCTTCAACAGCGGAACAGCGAACAACCGATCTGTGGCGAGAGGAAGGACCCTGGCTCGTCTTTCTGCTTCTGGTTTTGGCGTTGCCCGCATTTCGACCGGGATGGCTAGGAATGCTGCTGGCCTTCCTGCTTCTTCCTCAGGTAAGCGAGGCCTTTTCCTGGGATAATCTCTGGGTTCGTCCCGATCAACAGGGGATTCAGGCTTTAAATCGTGACGCTCCGGAGGAAGCGGCGGCCTTGTTTCAAGACCCCGGCTGGAAGGGCATAGCCCATTATCGGGCAGGGAAATATCAGGAAGCAGAAGAAGCCTTTTCCAAAATGGATACGCCGGAAGGTCAGTATAATCGAGGCAATGCCTTGGCTAATCTCGGTCGCTATGCAGAAGCCCTGGACTCGTATCAAGCAGCTCTTACTCAGCAGCCCGATCATGCGGACGCCCAACATAATCTGGAAATCATCAAACAACTCTTGGATGAATCATCATCTGCTGAACAGGAAGGAGAGCCACCCCAACAATCGGATGGGTCCTCGGCCAAACGGAACAATAATGGGAATGAGACGGAGGGTGAAGGAGAAAATTCAGAGAATCCTTCAGACCCAACCCAAAAACCATCCGATTCGAAAACAGTTGACTCTCAAAAAGAGAAACAAGAAGAGGCAGACCGGGTGGCAGGGTCAGGGTCGGATTCTGCCCGGACCTCTAATCAGTCGAATGGGGATCCGAAATCTTCTGAAGAACATATTGAGAGAGAGGCGCAAGGGCTGGACCCTTTGAAAGCTGAGCAAGCTAAGAATCCGCAGTCCGCCTCAACTACAATGGAAGCTAAGTCGGAAAATCAGGGAGAACATTCAGAGGTTTCTTCTGCGGGGGACGCTGCCCACCCAACGGAAATACAGAAGTCTGAACAGGTTCTTCAGCAATGGCTTCGCCGTATTCCTGATGATCCCGGTGGATTGTTACGCCGAAAGTTCCTTTTGGAGCATCAACGCCGGGTAGAGGCTGGAAGGTCTACCATTACTCAAGGTAAGCGCTGGTGAGAATTTTGAGATGGATCGGAGCGATGGTGGTCTGCTGTGGATTGATGGGGCTTGCTACCCCTGTTTCGGCCCAATCAGCCAGGGCCTATGTGGATCGGAATCCGGTCATGGCAGATGAGACTTTCCAGCTCATCGTGGAGACGGATCAGACGTCATCGGGGGAATCCCCCGAGTGGCATATCTTAGACGCAGACTTCGATGTATTGGGCACGACCCAAAGTCAACAAACTTCGATCATCAATATGCGAACTACTTCATTGGTCCGATGGATTGCGACGCTTGCGCCAAAGCGAACAGGAGCCGTGACCATTCCTCCTATCCATGTGGGCGCTCATCAAACCGACCCCATTCAATTGGAGGTCAATGAGCCGAATCACACCGGAGAGGCCAACGAGAGCCAGGATATTTTTCTCGAAGCAGATGTGGACTCACATGTTCCCTATCTACAGGGGCAAGTTCTTCTGACGCTGAGGTTAGTCAGCGCCATATCCGTGCAGGAAGGCCGTTTAGATGAACCGGAAATGGATTGGGGAATTGTGGAACGCGTCGGCAAGGACGTCTCGTATGAATCGACCCGAAATGGACGACGATATCATATCACCGAACGTCGTTATGTGATCACACCCCAACAAAGCGGGAGGCAGGTCATTCCTCCTGTCCTCTTTTCCGGAATCGTGCAGGAAGGCCGAACCCGTGGAACGCTCTTTGAGGAATTATTTGGTAATCGGCCGGGAAGTCTGGGACGTGATCCTTTCAAAACCTCACGCTCAATTCACAGACGAAGTCCGAAAATTGCGATTAACGTCAGAAATTTTCCATCAGATCTGAAGGGGCGATTTTGGCTGCCGGCGAAAAATCTCACCCTCACGGAAATATGGTCGGGTGATACCGATACACTTCAGATAGGGGATTCCCCTACTCGAACAATCGTGATGCGTGCGACAGGTCAGCGCGGAGAGCAATTGCCTGAAGTGACCGTTCCCCCACAACCCATTGTGAAGATCTATCCCGACAAGGCAAAAACCCAGACAGATTTCGACGGGAAATGGGTTGTGGGGTCCAGGGAGGAAAAATATGTGTTGGTGCCCACGCAGCCGGGTACAGTGACGTTGCCCGCGATTCATGTCCCCTGGTGGAACATTGAGACGGACCGGTGGGAGGAGGCCACTCTCCCTGCTAGGGTTCTGACGGTTCTCGGCACACAGCAACCTGCGTCCTCAGGGCAGATTCCTACGTCTGCTCCGGCCCTGCCTGTGAATTCAGCAGAGAGTGATCGTCAGCAGAAGGATGTCCAATTCGGCACCTCTAATAGTGTCAAGCCGTTACCATGGCCATGGATAACAGGGGGATGTTTTATGTTGTGGTTGGCGACTCTGGTGGCCTGGTGGAGAGAGCGCCAAAAACGGAATGGACGCGGTCAAGATATGGCAAAAAGGAATGATGGGAAATTGGCATCGGAACGAAATGCCATTCAAGGTGTGAAGGCTGCTTGTTTGGAGCAATCAGCGGAAAAAACCCGAGCGGCACTCTTACAATGGGCTTCCCTCAAGGAAGAAGGGCGTCCCTGTCGGAGCCTGAAGTCAGTGGAACGTCTATTGAGTCAGCCTGTTCCTGATCCTGCAGCAATTTCTGCGGCCATTTGGAACCTTGATCGGACCTTATACACGACCTCGGCAGCAAAAGAGAACTGGGATGGTCGACAATTTTGGGAAACAGTCAAGCCGGCCATGACAGCTAAGCCACCGAAATCTCACAAACATGCAGAGGAGTTGCCCCCATTATATCTCAATTGATTTAGAGGGGGTTGATTAAATCAACAGAAAGCAAGAGCCCAACAGGTGCGACAGATTATTGTATGAGATTATTGAGATAAAGAGGGTAGGATGGACATCATGGTTAAAATTGAAAACTTGCGAAAAACATTTGGGCCGATTGTCGCAGTGGATGGTGTGTCGTTTACCGTAGGTAAAGGAGAAGTGCTCGGGTTTTTAGGGCCGAACGGAGCAGGTAAATCCACAACCATGAAAATGATTACGGGTTTTCTCACGCCGACCAGCGGCGCTGTGCATATTTGTGGACATAATATTGACCTTCAACCCATCGATGCCAAAAAGCGTATAGGCTATCTGCCAGAGGGGGCTCCGGCCTACCAGGATATGACTCCAGCCTCGTTTCTTACGTTTATCGGGGAGATGCGAGGATATCGTGGAGCAACCCTTAAGCGAACGGTTTCGGAAACGGTTGAGAAGGTGAATTTGCAATCGGTGTTGAACCAATCGATTGAAACCTTGTCGAAAGGGTTTAAGCGCCGCGTAGGACTGGCTCAGGCAATTCTTCATGACCCGGAAATTTTGATTTTAGACGAACCGACCGATGGATTGGATCCCAATCAAAAGCATGAAGTTCGAACGCTGATTCGGGCCATGGCGAAGGAGAAGGCCATTATTCTTTCGACACATATCTTGGAAGAAGTACATGCACTCTGCACGCGCGCAATGATCATAGCGAAGGGGAAAGTGGTGTTTGATGGCACACCAGCGGAATTGGAGGGAAAATCTCCTACTCACCATACGGTCCTTGGCACGATAGCCGGCGTGGATCCCATGGTCCTCCATCATCACCTGATGACGGTGAAAGGAGTCAAAAAGATTGAAGAGTTGGGCCGGGACGGAGACTTAGTGCAATTTCGCATTTATCCGGATGACGGACAGTGGATCCTCCCGGATATTGGACATTGCGCCCGCGAACAGGGGTGGGAGGTAAGGGAACTCTATCCCGACCGGGGGCAATTGGATGAGGTGTTTCGTTTGTTGACGACTCCCAAGCAGACCTTTTCATAATAGGGCCTGGTTTTAGAGGGACCCAAACGATGGGCGAGTGGGCTGCTTCGGTAGACAATCCCCATACCAACGGGATCCCATCTTAATGTGATTCCTAAGGCCGAACGGCCTTGGGGAGAGGATAGCTGAATGACATTTCCGACAGTGAAGGAGGAGTTGTGGGACGTATTCGAGTAATTTTTCAACGGGAATTGGCCGGGTATTTTGCCACGCCCATCGCGGCGGTGTTCATTGTCATATTTTTGTTGCTCAGTGGAGCCTTCACGTTTTATCTGGGAAATTACTTTGCGCGCGGCCAGGCCGACCTGGTGCCGTTTTTTGATTTTCATCCATGGCTCTATCTGGTGTTAATCCCGGCGTTGGCGATGCGCTTATGGGCGGAGGAGCGTCGTTCCGGAACGATTGAACTGTTGCTGACCCTGCCCGTCACCATGTGGGAGGCAGTTGCAGGAAAATTTCTGGCCGCATGGTGTTTCTCTGGAATCGCCCTGGTTCTGACCTTTCCCATGTGGCTTACGGTGAATGTGTTGGGTGATCCTGATAATGGCGTCATCCTTGCCAGCTATCTCGGCAGTCTGCTGATGGCCGGGGGATTTTTAGCCATCGGCTCCTGCATCTCCGCACTCACAAAAAATCAGGTGATCGCTTTTGTCGTCAGCGTCGTCATTTCCCTGGGGTTTATTTTGAGTGGGTTCCCACTCGTTCTGGAACTATTTAGCGGTTGGGCGCCACAATTTCTACTGAGTGCTATTAGTTCATTTAGCTTTTTGACGCATTTCCAATCGATCAGCAAAGGTGTCTTGGATTTGCGCGATATTCTCTTCTTTCTCTCGTTGATTACCTTTTGGTTGTTTGCGACGGCCACGGTCATTGATATCAAAAAAGCCGAATCCTAAGGGGACGGTTTGAGGGATCCGGTGTGAAACTTTGCAAGTGAGGAGTGATGATGAATAAAAAAGTACTCACGGGAAGTGGTCTCATCATGGCAGCCGTTCTGTTCGGCGTCTTCAACATGGTGAGTAATGCCGCGTTTAGTTCTGCTCGTTTCGATCTGACAGAACATGACCTCTATACCCTGTCTGAAGGTACCAAGAATGTTCTTAAGAGTTTGAGTGAACCCATTACACTAAGGTTTTATCTCTCCAAAGCCCTGGCAACCGGCTTGCCGGGCATAAAAAGCTACGCAACACGCGTTCAGGAGATGTTGGAGGAATATGCACAAGTCGCGGGAGACCAACTGTACTTGGAGGTGATAGATCCTGAACCGTTTTCAGAAGAAGAAGACCGGGCAGTCGCGTTTGGTCTGCAGGGTATTCCGCTTGATGGTGGCAGCACCCAATTTTATTTTGGATTGGCCGGGACCAGTTCCACGGATGAGTTGGAAGTGATTTCATTTTTTCAACCAGAGCGGGAAGAATTTTTGGAGTATGACCTGACGAAGATGATTCACACGTTGGCCAATCCCAAGAAAAAAGTTCTTGGCCTGCTGAGCACCTTGCCCATTGATGGGAGTGGGGGCATGCCGTTTATGGCACAGCAGGGAGGGGGGCAACCCTGGCTTATTCTCTCTCATATCGAACAAATGTTCGAAGTGAAAAAAATTGAAACGACGGCAACGACTATCCCTGAAGAGATTAGTGTCTTAATGATTGTGCATCCCAAGTCCCTGAGTGAAGCCACTCTTTATGCAATCGATCAATATGTTTTGAGAGGCGGGCATGCCATGATTTTCGTGGATCCTCTGGCGGAATCCGATAGCGGAGGGGGAAACCCCATGAACCCGATGGGCGGCGGCCCCCGGAATTCGGATATGCCTACGTTATTTGGCGCCTGGGGGCTTGAGTTGGTGAAAGGGCAGGTGTTGGGAGATTTGCCGTTGGCCAAAAAGGTGCAGGTCCAACTGCAGAACCGTTTGCAGGTGGTAGATTATCCTGTCTGGATTGATTTCCGCCAGGACCATTTCAGCGACAAGGATATCGTTACGGCTCAGGTGCCATCGATCACGGTGGCATCAGCAGGCATCATCCGAAAGAAGGGGGAGACGGGGACCACGGTCGAGCCGCTCATCCAATCGGATGAAGCCGCCATGCAGATTGAGGCCTCACGCTTATCAGTCATGCCGGATGTCAGCGGCTTACTCAACAGTTATCGCCCTGAAGGGGAAAAATTTTCCGTAGCCGCCAGGGTAACGGGAACCGTGAAAACGGCATTTCCTGAGGGAAAGCCTCAAGCGGAGGCGAATGCGAGTGAGAATCCGGATATGTCCTCAGAAGCTGAAACCCAGACCAAAGATCACCTCACGGAATCGAAAGATTCCATCAATGTGATTGTGGTGGCCGATACGGATATCTTGCAGGACCGGTTTTGGGTTCAAGTCCAAAACTTCTTTGGACAACGGATAGGTATTCCCAACTCAGGCAATGGCACGTTTGTCACCAACGCCTTGGATAATCTGACGGGAAGCAATGATCTCATTAGTGTGAGAAGCCGTGCGGGATACTCCCGGCCATTCACGCTTTTGCGGCTGTTGCAACAGGAAGCAGAGCAACGCTTCCGGCAAAAGGAGCAAGTGCTCCAGGAACAGCTCAAGGCGACGGAGAGGAAAATCCAGGAACTGCAGAGTCAAAAGCCTGAGGGAAATGCCATGATCCTGAGTGTTGAACAGCAGGAGGCCATGGGACAATTTCGAAAGGAATTGCTCCAGGTTCGCAAAGAGTTGCGTGGCGTACAGCATGAGCTCGGTAAAAACATTGAGAGCGTGGAACGTTGGGTGAAATTTATCAATATCGGGCTTGTGCCGTTGCTGATTGGTATTGTCGGGGTATGGATCAGTTCTTCAGGGATCAGGAAGAAGGGATTCCCAAAAGCTAAGTAACTCAGTTATCGAACATTCAGGACCTTATTCGAGAATTCAAGAATAGTAAGGAAATCGTATGAACGTCAAAACTCTAGGCATCCTGGCCGCCCTAACCATTGCTGGCATTGTTCTAGCCATTTTTGTGAATCAAAAGCCGGCCTCTCAGTTTCCACAGAGTGGTGAGCTGTTGTTCCCGGAATTATTGTCGGTGGTCAATGACGTGAACGAAATGGTAGTGGAGACAAAGGACCAAACCGTGACGCTGATGCGTGGGGAGAATGCTTGGCGGGTTAAGGAGAAGGCAGGGTATCGCGCTGATGTGGAGAAGGTAAAACAGACTCTCATCGGGTTGGCGGAATTGCGGATACTGGAACCCAAAACGAAAAATCCGGAGTTATACGATCGACTGGGGTTACAGGACAAAGACCAGGAAGGTTCACTTTCGACAACTTTGACACTGAAAACCCCGAATAATCCTGAGGCGGCAAAGGTGATTTTAGGGAATCAACGTCCTGCCAAAGGAAATCCACGGATGAGTGAAATCTATGCCCGAAAGCCGGGAGATCCCCAAACCTGGTTAATAACAGGGAATTTGCCGTTGGAAAAAGTGGCGGGAGAGTGGCTTGATAAGGAAGTAACGGCGCTGACGACTAAGCGCGTGCATCAAGTGACGGTCAGACATCCCGGCGGGGACACTCTTCTTGTCTCAAAGGATAAACCGGAGGATCTTGATTTTCAGTTGGATTCCATCCCTGCAGGCTCTAAAGTGGCTTCCCAGTTCAATGTGAATAATGTGGTGGGGACTCTCGTGCAGCTCTCATTAGAGGATGTGAAAGAAGCACAGGAGGTGAATTTTCAGGACCGTTCTGGAGTGACGGCTGTATTGGAAACCTTTGACGGACTCAGGCTTGAAGTTCAAACGGTCAAACAGGAAGACAAAATTTTTGGAAAATTTTCTGCGGAATATGATCAAAACCTGGTTCAACCTGTTGATACCATCCCTTTCTCTGAAAAAGGGGAAACGGTTACAGCGCCGGATTCTACTGAAGACGAAAAGGCCCCTCAATCTTCAGAAGCGAAGAAAATTGAGGAAATGCAAGAAGAGCTTTCCTCCAAAGAAGACTCAGTATTAAAAAAACCGGAAGAGGTTCGGCGAGAAGTTGAGGCGTTCAATCAGCGTGTGGGAGGCTGGGCGTACGAATTGCCAACGTTCCGGGTCGAGAACTTTTCAAAAGCCAAGAAAGATCTTCTTGAAACAATTCCCTAGGCAACAGCATTCAGTGTTGTATGTAGAGTCAAGAGGGGTGCCATTGTGTTTGGGGCATTTTTCTTAAGGGTTTGTCGAATTATCAGAATTCGTTATGGGAGGAGATGTCAAGACGTCCAGTAATTCCTGATAAACCTGCATCAGGCGGGAATCCTCAAGCCGATAGGCAAACGACAAAAGAATTAAGCCTCCTGCCAGCACTAATAAGCCCAATGCGGTGATCCCGACCACCCAAAATACTCCCCCGACTGTGCTCATCCCTCCATCAAGAATAAACAACACAATAAACGTGAGGGTGCCTCCAATGACAAAAAGTAACCATAAGAGGGTGAGAATAGCTGACGACCAGGGAATACGCTTGGACAAATGCAGTAGGAGTTGGCTGCCCTCTGAACTGACATCGATTGTTCCCTTTAATGGCCATGCGGTGCGAAAACGTAGGGAAAAGAGTTGATAGTATGGGCGGATCACGATGACCTGTCGGTCTGCGACCCAGCGGGCAATTCCGTGAGGCAAGGCAAGGGCGCCAGTTTGAAAGGCAGGGGAAATCAAGGAAACAGATTGACCGCCCAGGGTATTCTTCCGTTGAGCCAATGGACAGCCATATTGGCAGGCCCAACTTTTCAGTGTGGTAAATTGATACCAATCCCCAATGATTAGAGCAAAAAACAAAAGGATGGCAATGATTCCGGCAAATGTCATAGGACGGTGAAGATACCATAGTGTCTTCTTCTGCTAAACTGCTGTTTTTGCATTGACTTCTCATCCGCCCCTCCTCTACTATCGACTCGCGGGGTGGAGCAGCCTGGTAGCTCGTTGGGCTCATAACCCAAAGGTCGAGGGTTCAAATCCCTCCCCCGCAACCACCTCGATCTCCCATCAAAAAACTCTCATAGTTTCATTATGTTCTCCTACAGATTATCCTGCTTTCAAACCAAAAAATGTGTTGCCCATGAGCCCGAGTACCATAATTTTTCTTGTCCTATAGATATCAATTTTAAGGGCATAGTTGCTTATTTCACTTGGGTTTACGTTCTGGCAACCGATAAAGTTTTTGTGGGGGTAAAAAGCAACTCCATTGAGGATTTGTCGATAGCTAGATGAGTTCACGATTGCGATGGGTTCCTTCGATTTCTGACATCAATTTGCACGGGGAAAAGAATTGACCCTCAGCGCCCCTTTTGTTTCCGCTTGGTTGATCCTGCCATCCCTGAATTTTCAGGGCATTTGCTCCTATTTTATTACTTGAGTGCCTGTGAGGTGCTTTCCGGAGAGAGGTTCGTTTGTCCGGCCAAATAGATTACGGTATGAACAAGATTTCTCGAAATGACAATCAGCAGAAAGTCCGTAATACGTTGAAATTTTCCTTCCCGGAAATAACGATTTCAATTATTGTTCCTGTGTACAACGGGGGTGAGGCCTTTCGTCAATGCCTGATAAGTCTGGCTGCTTTACAGCCTCCTCCCATGGAAATAATTGTCGTTGCCGATGGTGACTCCGATGGATCCTGGCAATTGGCGAAACAGTTTGGGGTTCAGGTCATTCGACTTCCTGTTACTTCAGGAGGACCGGCATACCCCCGAAATGTTGGGGCAGTTCAGGCTAAAGGCGAATACCTCTTCTTTGTCGATGCCGATGTGTGCGTGCATTCAGATACTTTGGGACGGGTGGCAGAAACCTTTCACAATAATCCGGACCTCACTGCGTTGATTGGGTCGTATGATGACACCCCTGCCGAACCAAATTTCCTGTCCCAATACAAAAATCTCTTTCACCACTACGTCCATCAAAAGGCCCAAAGAGAGGCTTCGACGTTTTGGGGTGCTTGCGGGGCCATCCGCCGTGATATTTTCCTGGAAATCGGCGGTTTTGATGAAAATTATCGTCGTCCTTCTATTGAAGACATTGAGTTGGGCTATCGATTGAAAAAGACCGGTCACCAGATATTGTTGTGTAAAGATATCCATGTGAAACATCTGAAACGATGGGGTATCTGCTCAATGCTTAAAGCAGATTTTTTTTACCGCGCAATCCCTTGGACAGAATTAATTCTGCGGGATCGCAGGTTTACCAATGACTTAAATATCCGGCATTCCGAGCGCCTTTGTGTCGTGTTGACATATGGGCTCGTGGGAGCCTTGATGGGAGCGATCTGGTGGGTTCCATTGCTGGCGGTGGCGGCCTTAATCATGGGTTCGCTAGTGATCATTAATGCACCCCTCTATCGCTTTTTTCAGAAAAAACGAGGGTTCCGGTTTGCCCTGCAGAGTGTGCCCTGGCATTGGCTGTACTATTTGTATAGTGGCTTGGCGTTTGCCATAGGTGTGGCACGCCATGTTTTTTTGGGAGACACCCGGCAGGAGTCGACCATGCCGGCTCTTGTCCCTGAATCCTTTGATATCAATAGAACGTCAGGGAGGCAATAGTGGCATCTCATCCTGTCGTGGTCATTGGCGCCGGTCCTGCAGGCCTTACGGCGGCCTATGAACTTGGGAAAAACAGTTCTTCCTCCCTTATCCTTGAGGCCGGGAAACAGGTAGGAGGCATATCACAAACGGTCAATTATCGAGACTTTCGTTTTGATATCGGTGGTCATCGATTTTTTTCAAAAGTGCCGATGGTGACAGAGTTATGGAATGAAATTCTCGGTGAC
Organism: Nitrospiraceae bacterium; assembly: GCA_020632595.1. Classification (NCBI taxonomy): domain Bacteria; kingdom Pseudomonadati; phylum Nitrospirota; class Nitrospiria; order Nitrospirales; family Nitrospiraceae; species Nitrospiraceae bacterium. The sequence continues at coordinate 140,231 of JACKFF010000005.1, forward strand.
CACTTTCTCCTTCGGCCTCGGATAAGCCGCATCCATTACAACCAACATTTTTTTGACTATCCGCTTAAGGCCACTAATGCGTTGGCCGGACTGGGGGTCGTGGAGGCTCTTCTGGTCTGTTTCAGTTATGCCAAGGTCAAGGTGTTTCCAAATGCCCAGGAGGAAAACTTTGAACAATGGGTGATTAATCGTTTTGGATATCGCCTGTACCAGATATTCTTCAAAACCTACACGGAAAAAGTCTGGGGGATTTCCTGTACCGAGATATCAGCCGATTGGGCCGCGCAACGAATCAAAAACCTCTCGTTGAAAGAGGCCGTTCGAAATGCCCTACTTGGTCAAAGGGGCGGAAAGAAGGGTGAAATTGTGACCTCGCTCATTGAGCAGTTTCATTATCCTCGCTTAGGTCCGGGGATGATGTGGGAACGGTGCGAGGAATTGGTGGCTGGTTTTGGATCTCAGACATTAAAAGGCATGAAAGTCGAGGGTATCAGACACCGCCATGGGCGAGTAGATTGTGTTTCCGCGCGAGCCTCATCAGGGGAACTTGTGGAATTCGAAGGGAGCCATTTTGTGTCGACGATGCCTCTGCGCGAGTTAATCGAGGCCATGGATCCTCAACCCCCTGAGAAGGTTATAGAGGCTGCCCTTGGCCTGCGGTATCGGGACTATTTAACCGTGGTTCTGGTGGTTAACTGCGAAGACGTATTCCCTGATAACTGGATCTATATCCATTCACCTGAAGTCAAAATGGGACGAATCCAGAATTATAAAAATTGGAGCCCGTATATGGTGCCGGATCCCTCACGGACTTCGCTGGGCCTTGAGTATTTTCTCTGGGATAAAGACGATGAGTGGACATGGTCGAACGAGCGGTTGATCGAATTTGGTACACGGGAATGTGCCCAACTCGGGCTCATTAATCCTAGCGAGGTTGAAGACGGGACCGTGGTTCGTATGGAAAAGGCCTATCCGGTATATGATCATCGCTATCAGGATCACGTCCGGACGATTCGACAGTATCTGGAAACATTTTCAAATCTTCAGACCATTGGACGAAATGGTCTGCATCGCTATAACAATCAGGATCATTCCATGGTGACGGGGGTCTATGCCGCGAGAAATATCATGGGTGAATCCCATCATGATGTATGGGCGGTAAATACCGAAAAAGCCTATCATGAGGAAGACCGTAAGACTTCCGGCAATGGCGGCGATCGAATGGTGCCTGTTCGCGTTCAGGTGAGCGGGGATGAACTTCCCATAGAAAATGAGGAAGAGTTAATCGAGATCGTGTTTGCCAAGCTGGATCCTGTCGCCATGGGTGTGGCTGTCGGTTCCATCAGTGGTCTCCTCATCTTGATTGGGACGGTGATTTTGGTCCTCAAAGGCGGGCCGGTAGTGGGGCCCAACTTGTCTCTGCTGGGAAATTTTCTATTTGGTTTTCAAGTCACGTGGGGTGGTTCACTGATAGGTTTCCTGGAGGGAGGAGTCGGGGGATTTGCGCTAGGATACTCAGGTGCCTCACTCCGGAATTGGAGCATGCAGGCCTATGCGAAATTCATCCGGTGGCGAGAGGAAGTAAATCGTCGTCGCAATCTTCTAGATTAGCTGTTACCAAGAGGCAGGGTCCTGGAGGGAAAATATGATGGGAACGGATTCCAAAGGTGATGAAGAACTTAGCCGGGTTGTAGCCAAAATTCAGGGAGGGGTGTTGGCAGTGGTTTGCGGGCTGATGGGTGGATTAGGCCTTTTTATTATGACGGTCTGGCTTCTTCTCGAAGGGGGGCCCAAGGTTGGCTCCCATCTTCAGTTACTTTCCAATTATTTCATCGGGTATTCAGTCACGTGGAAAGGGAGTCTGGTAGGGCTTTTTTATGGGGCCCTGACCGGTGGGGTTCTGGGTTGGGCCATCGGGTTTATATATAACAGAGTAGTAGGAATCCGATATCGTTAAGCGGCATTCCACCCAGGGTTTTTTGATTGAATGCAGATACGGAACGAATTCATCGTGTGGTTACCTGTAAGGGAAAAATCGTTAGGGACTATCTTTTGAAGAAAAATTCAGCACACCGAAAATAAAAAACATGAAATTTTTTGAACACGAAGGCAGGCGGCTTTGTGGGTAGCCATTTTATTAGGAGTTTACTGCAAGCGGCCATGCCGTGCGAAGGATTATTGGTCTGCCCCAATATTCTTGGTGATGATCGGCAAGGCGCTGAAAATTTTTGTCATCTTCTACTATCTGGGCGTCACTGTCTGGATCGGGGCATACGTATAGACCAGACCTAAAGGCTCTACCTCCCAATTTTTCAGGCATGAAAGCGCCATTGTGATAACCGAAGGGAAGAGGTACTGGGATTCCATTGCAGACGAATGGATAATGACCCGCCCGGATCGACTTTGGCGACAACACAGCGATTCAATTAATCAATCTCTTCTCTTTCGTTGGCTCCCCTCACAACCAGTAGGTCGCTTGTTAAAGACGGACATGTTTGACGAATTGGTGGGAGAGGGCCTTACGCCTTTCTTGCAGGCCCGAGCACATAGTGTCATAGGAATGGATCTGTCCTTCGGGAACACGCATTTAAGCTGTCGGGGCCAGACGAGCGTTTGTGGAGCTTGTGCGGATGTTCGCGACCTCCCGTTTGGAAACGAGTCGTTTGAGGTGGTGGTGTCGAATTCCACTCTGGACCACTTTCAAACCTTCGATGAGATTATCGTGAGTCTGCGTGAATTGCATCGGGTGCTTCGCAAAGGCGGTCAGCTAATCCTGACATTGGATAATTCTGCCAATCCGATTATTGCCGCGCGTAACGTTCTTCCGTTCAAATTATTAAACCGGTTGGGTATCCTTCCATACTATGTGGGTGCCACCTGCGGTCCCTGGCGTTTACAGCAGCTCCTGCGACAGACAGGCTTCGACGTGAAGGATGTCACCGCGGTGCTCCATTGTCCCCGGATTCTTGCCGTGCTCGCTGCCAAAATTTTGTGGTCCTGCGCGAACAGTTCAGTACAACAACGATTTTTGCGTTTGATACGGGTATTCGAAACCATGTCTCGCTGGCCTACCCGGTACTTGACCGGGCATTTTATTGCTGTTCGAGCTGAAAGGAAATAAAGCCGGTCTGTGGTGGGCCCATGAGAATGAAGATTGTTTCAATAGGATGCTTGGAAGCTGGAAGATATTGGCGGGCTGGTCAGTCGGGCATGCTTATAGCTCACACGTTTTGTTAAAGGCAAAAGGGTATCAGAAAAGACATGCGGCACTGGAATGAATGATGTTGTTGGACGGATGGAAAACGGTTCGGCTGATTCGCCAAGCCCTGGCTTCCAGTCGCTGGAAAGGTGAGGATCTCCGGCAGGTACAAGAGGAGCGGCTTCGAAACCTCCTTATACATGCCTATCAGAACGTTCCGCTCTATCGAAAGCTTTACCGGGAGGCAGGGTATCACCCTGAGCAATTCCGTTCGTTGGATGATATAGACAAAATCCCTATCCTTCAAAAGGATCGTCTCAAGCTAGCAAGGCCGGAAGAGGTCGTTGCACAGGGGATTGATCCACAACGATGTGGAATCGTTGAAACGAGCGGTTCGACAGGAATTCCCTTGCGTATCTTTCTTGGAGCCATAGATCAGCAGTGGCAGCGTGTGGTTGCCTGGCGCATTCTTTTCGAACATGGATTCCGCTGGACTGACCGAACGCTTGAAATTCGTATGACTGTTGGTCAGCAGTTTTTCGTCCAACGGTTTGGTATCGCTCCGAAGGAGTGGTGTTCGATTCTGGACCCACCAGAGTTTTGGGCGAAACGCGCGGTTGAGACGAGACCGGACGTGATTGTTGCAGGGGCGGGTACGCTGCATGCCTTGGCGGAAACGGTCCAAACACTGGGGCTCAATCTGCCCTCGCCCCGCCTCATCGTCTCCGATAGTGAAACCCTTTCCCCGGCCACTCGCCAACTGGTCCGGCAGGCGTTCGGAAGGGATCCTGTCGATGTGTACGGGTTGGTTGAGCTTTCGAATTTCGCGTGGGAGTGCGAGCGTCGTGCTGGATTTCACGTAAGCGCTGATAGCCACATTGTGGAGGTTGCTGCGGCTTCAGGGGAGCCTGGCCCAATCATCACCACAGCATTAGGCATGTGGACCATGCCGATGATTCGCTATGAAACGGGAGATCTGGGCGAGGTTGAGAGCGCACGATGTCCCTGTGGGCGCACTCTTCCCCTTCTTAGGCGAATCTATGGACGCAGGGTAGATTCGGTGGTTTTGCAAGACGGCAGGCGAATCTTCTGGCCATTTTTTCACGAGGTCCTGGGGCGTTATGAAGAGTTAGGCCAGTGGAGAATTTTGCAAGATGCAATAAACCAAGTCCACCTCCAAATCGTTCTGACCGATAAGGCACAATGTCTTCTTTCGAGAATTAAATCGGATCTTCAAGCGGTCTTGCCTGGCGAAATCCATCTGCGGGTTGAGCGAGTCGAAACGATTCCGTTAAGCCCGGGAGAGAAGACCAGGATGATTATCTCGAAGGTCGGGACTGCCATTGAACCGCATCCTGTCTCCGGAAGAGAAGGGGTCTAGATGGAAATTCTGCGCACATGGAAGTGTTTAATGGATCTGAGGGCGAACGTCACACGCTCTCCCGCAAACCTCCGATCGTTGCAGGATCATTTGTTCCGTGACGCTATCATCCATGCCTATAGTAACGTCCCTTTTTACCGGCGTGTTTGGGACGAAGCGGGTGTAGATGTCCAAGCCATTCGAGGCATTCAAGATCTGGATCGAATTCCAATCATCACCGCTCCCCTGGTGCGAGAATCTGCAAAACGTGGTGAGTTGCTGGCGCGGGGAGTGGACCCCTCATCCTGCACCTATCTTGAGACCAGCGGTTCATCAGGTGCAGCACTACGGATTTGGAAACGGCCGCTCGAGGAACGGGTGCGAAGAGCCGTGGGATTGCGGATATGGTTTGAACACGGATTTCGTTGGCGCCATAACACGGCGCAATTTCAGATAAAGCCGGGTCCCTCTCACGTACTGCAGCGCTTCGGTATTTCCCGGAAGACGTGGATCTCAACGGCACAATCCATCGAGGACCAGTTGGCACAATTGTTAGAAGCAAAGGCGGATGTGGTGGTTGGCACGGCGACAGCCCTTCGCCGGATTGCGCGAGCGAGCGAAGCGGTTCAGGCCACACTTAAACGGCCACGGGTGGTGTTTTGCGCAGGAGAGCTGGTGGATGCCGAAACCCGTCAATTGGTCACCCGAGTCTTCGGCCGTGAACCGGTCGGGCTGTATGGCCAGACCGAGGTCGGGTATATCGCCTGGCAATGCGAACACCGTGGGGCGTTCCATGTGAATGCGGATACACATTTTATTGAAGTCTTGCGGGATGGGCTACCGGTCCATCCGGGCGAATTAGGGACCATTGTGGTGACAGATTTGCGTGCCCGGACAATGCCGCTGATACGGTACAACACGGCTGATCTTGCCATAGCAGCATCTGGTGGATGTTCCTGCGGTCGGCAATTGCCTTTGATGGGTTCAATTGAAGGGCGCGAACGAGCTTCAATTTTACTCGGAGATGGGCGTCTCCTTACGACCCGACAGATACTTGATCACCTCGCGGACACACTCCGCCTCGGAGAATACCGTCTTTACCAGGAAGGCCTAAAGAAGTTTCGGCTCGAGCTCACCTTCCACGCTCTCGTCGGCCATACAAGGATCGAGAACGTAGAACCCGATTCGAATGTCCATCTAATTCTTCTGGGTCATCTTCGCAAGCTCCTTGGAGAGATCGATCTTTCAATCAGGATTGTGAAGCCCTGGCCGGCAGATGGCACGGGCAAGACCCATGCAATCTTCTCGAGGGTCAATATCAATGAGGGTTCTCACAGAGACACCACGGGAACGGCGCCTTGAAACGCGGCATTCCCAAGGTTTCGTGGAAATCACGATAGAGGTTCGCTCAACCTGGTGAATGTGGTTCCGGCTGGTCGAAACACAAACAGCGGGCACGGATAGGATGAAGCATTTTAAAAACATGGTGGTAGAGTGGGTCATCTCCCGCCTTTCCGGCAAGGCACAAGTCCTGGTTCCGCGATATGGCTTTTACGTGTGGACGTGCCTGGGATTACAAGGGGTCCCAGTTGTGTTGCTGCGGGGGCCCACTCTTCCATCCGGGCAAAACGGGACACTATTGGTGGCGGGCCATGATCCCTGGGTTGCCTATTTGCCGAACAGGTTTTTCATCGGGGAGCCCCAACGTGAACTGGTAGGAAATGTGGCGTTACGGGACCTGCCGGTTCTGCTAGACCGCCTGCGTGAAGCGGCCGATCTGACGATCGTTCGTGCAGACCGATTGTCAGCGGAAACATTCTTCGGAAAGGACTATCTCGCGGTTCCTGAATGGATTGACATGCGGCTCGCCCTTGCTGGGGATCTCGATGGGTTGGTGCGTAGTAACCGAAGCATTCGTGAGGATATGCGTCTAGTCCGCAAACACAAGTTGCAGCCATTGGTCACCGAAAGGGAGGAGCGGTTTGACGAGTTCTATGATTCCATGTACGTCCCTTTCTCGAGAGACCGTCATGGAGACATGGCCATCATCAAAGGCCGGCAGGAATTACGTCGGTTTATCCGAAAAGGGGGAATCCTCTGGGTTAGGCGAGATAATCAGCCCCTTGCCGGTGTTCTCTATGAACGAAAACAGGACACGTTTAACCTTTTGGCTATAGGCATGACTTCGGGTGAACTCCCTCTGAAAAAAAGAGGAATTATGGCCGCGCTCTACTATTACAGCATCCAGCATGCCCGCCAATCGGGCTTTACAGAGGTAAATTTTAGGGCCGCTCGGTCTTCCCTGCATGACGGATTGTTTCGCTATAAACGCAAATGGGGAAATGCTTTATTTGACAATCCTAATTCTTATTATGATCTGTTGATCCGTTGGAATAGTGTAAACGGCATAGTGAAGGATTTCTTCTCTCACACGGGCCTTGTCTTTCGGGACGGAGGACGATTGTCGGCAATCCATGGGGACGAAACACAGAGTCGCCGATCTCTCTGGATTGAAGGGCTACATCGGCTCTACCTTCTAACTGCGTGTGGTCGCCAACCGATGATAGATGAGGGAGTTCCCGTTAAGCGTAACCGGAGCCATGCCCGATTCTCAGCGACCCTTTCATGAGGCTTGCGAAGACATCGAGGGCTTCATCAACATTCCCTCGCTTTGCACCGATGATCAGTAAGGTTACCGTTTTGGCAAAATATGAGGTTTGAACACCTCCTTTGGCTAGACAATAGTTTCTGGCTATAAAATTGCGTTGTATCCAATTGTTGATTTGAAAGCCATCAACGAGGACCCCGACCAAACGCATTTCACCGAAGGTTGCCTGAGGGATACGAGACACACAAGAGTAGGAGTACCTATGTGCGGATTGTGCGGCGTGGTGTATGCCGATTCTAACAGGCCGGTCGATCGGGATATGCTTCATCGGATGACAAACATGATGTCCCATCGTGGACCGGATGGGGACGGGTACTTTGTTGAACCGGGCATTGGTCTCGGCTTCCGTCGACTGAGCATCATTGACTTGGAAACCGGCGATCAGCCCATCTCCAATGAGGATCACTCTGTCACCGTTGTATGCAATGGAGAGATCTACAACTACAAGGAATTGCGTCAAGATCTGGAGGCTGCAGGTCATCGTTTCAGGACACATTCGGATGTCGAAGTCCTTGTTCATTTGTACGAAGATTATGGGGTGCGTTGTGTGGATTTTCTGAGAGGCATGTTCGGCTTCGCTATCTGGGATGCCCGGCATCGCCGTCTCATGTTGGCCAGAGATCGGTTCGGTATCAAACCCCTCAGCTATGCCATCAAACCGGGTGCTCTGTTTTTTGGATCGGAGTTGAAGTCCATCCTAGCAAGCGGTGGTATTAACCGTCAGGTTGATGCCGGTGCCATGAGGGAGTTGTTTGCGGTCGGATTTGTTCAAGCGCCGCAAACCCTCTTCTGTTCAATACGTCGGCTCCCGCCCGCGCATTATCTTCTCCATGAAAACGGGAAGATCACGATTCAGCGTTATTGGGATCTCTCCTTTCCATCAATGGGAGAGGAAGGCTTACGACGAAGCTCCACGGAATGGGCCGAGGCGGTGCGGGAAAAATTGGAAGAGTCCGTTCGCCTCCACCTCCGAAGCGATGTGCCATTAGGGTGTTATTTAAGCAGTGGAATCGATTCAAGTGCCATGGCAGGCTTGATGAGCCGGCAAATCTCGGATCCTATCCACACCTTTTCTGCGGCGTTTGAAGACCCATTGTTTAATGAGATAGGTCCGAATAGGATTCTCACCGATTTCTCGGGCTACAATCTCCGCCATCACATCACCACCTGCAGAACCGCCGATTTTGATTTGTTGCCGGAGATAATTTGGCATCGTGAAGATCCCAATATCTCATCTGGGGGCATCCCTCATATGTTGCTCGCCAGGATGGCGGCGCAGCAGGTGAAAGTGGTCTTGACCGGAGAGGGCTCGGATGAAATATTCGGGGGCTACCCGTGGTACCGGGTTGAGCGGTTGCTTGAACCATTCATCAATCTTCCACTCAGTCTGCGTCAACTTATTGCAAACATCCCCTTCCTGAGGAAAAAATATTCTCGATCAAGCCGGGCATTCGCCGCCCATGCCGCAATGGACCGGTCTCGATACATCCAAATAATCGATAATGCCTCCCACCGAAGTTCCGATGATCTTTTTTCCGATCATCTTAGCAACATCCATTCTTCTTTCACCGATTCAGAACCGCCTTGCTCTCTTCCGAAAGATTTTGAAGGATGGAGTCGTTTTGCTCAATTACAATACTTGGATATCAATGTACGCCTTTCGGACTTCATTACAAGAACCCTGGATGCCGCCTCCATGGCTTATGGCCTGGAGGCACGCGTGCCATTCCTCGATCATGAATTTGTCGAATTATGCAGCCAGATTCCATCCGACTTGAAAATGAGAGGGCTACAGGAAAAGCATATTCTTCGACGGGCCCTGGAAGGTGTCTTGCCCGCTGAAATTCTGAAAAGAAAAAAAAGGGGCCTTTCCGCCCCATTTTGGCCATGGCATGGGCGTTTGCCGGAATTTGTTGCAGACGCTCTATCCGAAAACAGGCTCCACACCAAAGGGTATTTCAATCCTCATTCTGTTCGACACATGCTTCAGCAACATCAACACGGCAAGGCGAATTTTGGAAGAGAGTTAATCGGTGTCCTCAACATTCAAATATGGGATGACCTATTTGTCCAAGGGTGCCGTCCGTCGTGAAATGCACGAGTGTGTTGTTCTCCAACTCTGTTTCCACGCTCTATTCCATGCTTCGCCATCCGCATGTCGGACGGGAGAAGATCGCGGCCTTTCAAAACGAACGAGTGTGCAGGTTGGTCGCACATGCCTATCGCCATGTGCCCTATTACCGTGGGCTCTTTGATCGACATGGACTGAAACCCCGGGATATCCGAACGGTCAAGGATCTGGAGGCCGTGCCCATCACTTCCAGGAGTGATTTGCAAGCCTTGCCGGTCGATGAAATCGTTGCTCGGAATGTGAACCCGGGGTCTCTGATTACCCGCGCCTCCAGCGGGTCCTCCGGGCGACCATTTATTGTGCGCCGCACTTGGCTGGAGGAGCGCCTTCATGGAGCCTTTCGGTGGCGTGCGCTCCATGCATTGGGCCTCCGCGCGAACGACAAGATTTGTTATGTGATGGGGAACTGGAATATCCAGAGAGAGGACCAGCTCATCAAGCGGATCCTGGGCAACCTCGGGATGGCCCGGCGAAAGGTCATTGATGCCTTGCAGCCACCCGAGGACATTGTCCAGGCTCTGCAGAAGTTCAAGCCTACGGTCGTGGGGGGGTATCCCGGTGTGTTGGCCAGGGTCGCGCAGACTGTGAATCACGATGTCCTACGGTCCCTGGGACTCCACTTTGTGAATCCCGGTGGAGAAGTCCTGACGCCACTCATGCGCCAACAGATTCAAGACGGGTTTTCGGCGCCAGTCTATGAAACATATGGAAGTATTGAATTTTACCTTCTGGCCTGGGAATGCCCAACAACCGGGGAGTATCACTCATGTGACGATGGCTTAATTATCGAAGTGCTGCGGGATGGGGCCCCGGCGGATGAAGGAGAGAGGGGAGAGCTTGTTGGAACCGACTTGCATTCATTTGCGATGCCGTTGATCCGATACCAGCTTGGCGATGTCGTTACAAAGGGAAGCCAAACCTGTCAATGCGGACAACCGTTTTCCACAATTCGATCGATCCAGGGACGTATGATCGATTACTTCGTCCTTCCCGGTGACAGGGTTGTCCATCCCTATGAGTTGGGGGTCAGAAAGGTCTCCTGGATTCGAGAATTTCAGGTGACTCAGGAACGATTGGAATTCATCGTGATGAAAGTCGTCCCGTTTCATACACCCTCCGCTCGGGAGATGGCGGCGTTGGTTCAACCGGTGATGGCGTTGCTGGGATCGGACGTGGAGTTCCAAGTAGTGTTGGTGGACACAATCCCGAGGGAGGCAAATGGGAAATTTCGAGTGTATCGTTCCCATATTCGATCGGCGTATGACGCCTTTGCATGGCCGGATCAAAAAATAATTCCTCCTATAGTCAATGACGACTGCTAATTCTCATGGCGATAGTGTGGTGGACAAGGAACATCAGGTGACTTTTGCTTGCACCCTACCATCGAACTGTCAAGACACGCGGATATCTCAATCATCATGGGAGGACGATGTCCCCACAGGCACACATTGAAGAGCCTGCTCATGATGTCCGCATTACCAATAATCGAAATGCCCCCACATGTTTTATGGTTGAAAATCCAAATAAATGCATCGGATATCATTTTCGGTTTATCGAACAGGAACGGACTATTCGCTGGGGACGTCCCCTGTGTTTGCTTGAAATTGGTAATCTGAGTAATGAGTCTCTGAGAGTTGAAAATGGGCATGGCTAACCAAAAATTTCCCCGCTTCAAGGACTGGGCGTGGTGGCTCTATGAGCATGCTCCAGCCGGCTTGGAGGATGTAGCCAAGAAATGTGCCCCATGGGTCTTGCCATGGGTTGCGCTTCGCGTACCTGTCGCTTTTTTGCGAGGGCCAACCAGACATTCCAGGCGATCCGGAACCATCGTCGTGGCCGGGTTTCAACCCTGGGCTGATTATCTGCCGCGTCGCTTCTTTGCAGATGCGCCTCGGCGAGAGGTGGTTGGAACCGTTCCTGTATGGGCCCTTCCTACGTTCCTAAAACGTTTGGCCGTCGATGCGGACATTTGTGTCGCGCGCGTCGATCGTGTCTCTGCCCGTCTTTTCTTTGGAGACGGTTACCTTGTGGTTCCCGAAAGTATCGGTTGCCGACTTTTGCTGCCGGTCGATTTTGACAAGCTTGCACGTAACAGCCGCAGCGTAAAGGAAGATTTGGGTACGCTCCGGCGTGAAGGTTTCACGATGGAGGTCTCACATCGGGAGGCAGACTGCGAGGCGTTTTACTCCTCAATGTACCTTCCCTTCGTTCAGAAACGGCACGGAGAGTTCGCCGTGATCTATAACGTGCATCAGCTCCGTCGAAGGTTTCGTCGCGGGGGACTCATCTGGCTGCGGAGGGGCAACCATCGTATTGCCGCGGCGCTGTTTGAGCAGGAGGGTGACGTCTTCCGTGGAGTGGCTTTGGGCACACCTGGAGGGGATCTCACGGTGATGAAGCAGGGTGCTCTTGCGGCACTCTACATTTTCGAAATCAAGTGTGCCCAAGAGAGTAGATCTGCCAGCATTGACTTCGGTGGCACTCCGCCGATTCTCAATGACGGACTTCTTCGTTTCAAGAGGAAGTGGGGAGTCCATCTCATGGATGAACACCAGACTCCCTATGATTACCTGGTCCGGTGGGAGCGACCGAACAAGCAGGTCTTCGACTTCCTTGCTGACGCGCCGTTGATTTTCAGAAACCACGGGCACCTGGCGGGGCTAACCGCTCTCAAGCTCAATGGCGTAGCCCACGCGGATCAAGCCTCTATGATACATCCCTGCTTGTGGATGGCAGGTCTGCAGCGACTCTTTGTGGTGGTGCCAACCGGATATAGCTCACAGGAGGTGGGTGCGCTTCCAGGGCAAGATAGAGGCGGAATACCTTATGTTGGTGGGACGGAATTCTGCGATTTGGAACAAATTCTTCCGACGTTAGGCGGGAATCAACCGATATCGACAAAAGCGCATGGGAATCCCGAGGCAGGCAAAAAGAATACGAGGTGATTGATGTTTTCGGAATATCGCGCAATTTTTAAAAAACGAGGCCATCTTTATCATCAAGCAATGACTCTGTACCCGAGCGCTCGTGCAGAAGAATTCCTTCATATCGTCCGTATGGGTGACATGAAAGATGGAGATATCGTTTGTGATATTCCCTCCGGCGGAGGGTACTTAAGGCATTTCGTGGATCGGACTATGACTCTTTGCCATATCGAAACCTCAGAGGTGTTTGTCGATCTCTGCAGAGCGAATGGCGTGCCCCACGTGTTGCTTTCAACCCTGGAGGATATTCCGGTCGAAACCGGGGCGGTGGATAAAATTATCAGCCTCGCGGCCTTGCACCATGTCGATGAAAAGAGCCGGTTTTTTTCAGAGGCTTTTCGAATGCTAAGAAAGGGAGGGACGCTTACTATTGCCGACGTGCAAGCGGGGTCGGCCGTTTCCGAATTTTTGGACGGTTTTGTCAACGAACACAATACAATGGGACACAAAGGGACTTATATCACCGCAAAAACTCAAGATGAGATCGAACGATGGGGATTTACTATGAGGGAGTCTTCGTTGATCCCCTTTCACTGGAAGTTTGATTCCCCCCAGGCCATGGGACGATTTTCTCAATTGTTGTTCGGGATCGATAAAGCAGACCGTGCCCAGGTCGTAGAGGGTATCCGAAAGCACCTGGGCTATAATCTCGATAGCCACGAGTGTCGTATGAATTGGGAGTTGTTATTCCTCAATGCAAAAAAGACCTAGACCGCAATGGTGTCCGGCGATATGGGGTACCTGCTAAACAGGCAATAGCTCGGTTACCGGGTGCTGCGAACGTGTGAAAAGATCATCTTAAACCAATGTCTGATCTTTGATGATTCTTTAGGACATGAAGGTTGGAACTAATTTCATAAGCCGCGGGCAAGAAGCACCCAAACAGTCTTTGGGTGAGCAAGGTTTCAACATCTCTCTGGAAATTCCGCATGCCATCTCACCGGCCACTTCATGGTTGTTTGAGCATTGAAGTCTTGAAAGGGATTCTCGATGGCATCTTTACTCAGGGGAAGTGACTGCGTTGATGTTTATCGAGAGTTGAGGGATGACAACCAACTCGTCTGCGCGGTCGCTCGAGGGTCCGAAGTCATGGGTTGGGTCGTCGTTGATTCGACCGTGTGTGGCATCTCGCGAGGGGGGCTTCGCATGTCTACCAATGTGAGCGAAGCAGAGGTGCGTGGTCTGGCCCGTACGATGACGCTCAAGTGCGGCTTCTTAAGACAACCACAAGGTGGCGCGAAGGCAGGCGTGCGTTTCAACCCTGAGGCCCCGCTCGCAGAACGCCGGCAGCACTTGGAAGCGTTTGGGAGGGCGATCGCTCCGCTTCTGATCAACCGCATCTTTATCCCTGGCCCTGATATGGGTACAAATGACACAGACATCCGCGCGATGCTCGATGCGGTTGGAGTGAAGCTCAAGTGGCGGGAATTGCGCGATACGCAATCGGGGCAGTATACGGCAGTGACGGTGTTCATCAGTGCCAAACGTGCGATTCAGCATCTCGGCTTGACGCTCCCTCGCTGTACGGTAGCCATTGAAGGCTTCGGCAAGGTGGGGAGCGCGTTGGCCAGCCTGTTGGACGAAGCCAATGCCAAGGTGGTGGCAATCTCCACCGAGAGGGGAGCGATTACGAACCCGCATGGTCTGAATGTGAAACAGCTCAACCAGCTCGCCGATCGGCACGGCAGCCGCGTCGTAGATTATTATCCAGATGCCGGACGTATTTCCTGCGCCCAATTATTTGAGTTGCCCGTGGATCTGCTCTGCCCTTGTGCGACTCATCATAGTCTCCATGCTGACAATGCTCCTCGAGTGCTCGCGCGTCTCATCTGCCCCGGAGCCAACAACCCAGTGACGGCCGAAGCCGAGAAAATTCTTTTTGAACGAGGCCTGGTGTATCTTCCCGATTTCGTCGCCAACTGTGGCGGGATACTCGGTAGTACGATGGCCTTCGCCTCGATGAAACGGGAGAAGATCGTCTCGACCATGGATCTTTATTTCGGCGATCGAGTCGTCTGGTTGCTGAAGGAGGCGAGGCTCCGACAGGTATCGCCGCGCGAAATTGCCGAACCGTTTGCGCGACAACGCTTTGAGGAGATTCAGCGAACCGCTGCCCATCCGTCGCTGCGCGGAAAGCTCGTCGCCGCCGGGGTAGAGCTCTATACTCGGGGTTGGGTCCCTGGTGCTCTTGTAGCGGCTCTGGCGCAACCATATTTTGCAAAGAGGTTGGCTTGAGTGGCGCGTGGATCTTGATGGTGTGCTAAGGGAAGGGGGTTCTCTGTTGGTGGTCTTCGATATTTTCCGACTTTCTGGGCCGTGCCCGGCACGGGGACAAATTTTTTACACCTCCATAATAGAGAATCCGTGTATAGACAGACAAAAGAGGGCACTTAGGCTCAGAGCGGTTTTAAGTGGCGTCCTTTATACAGGCTCCTGAAAGAAAAGGCGAAGGTGGATAAAGTGGACGATCGACAAGTTTCTACAGGTGATATGGACCAGGAAAAGACTCCGCTTCTTTCCGTGATTCTGGCAACTCCAGCGGGGTACAGCACCATCCGAAAAGCCGTTTCGCACCTTCGGTCTCAAACCGCCCGCTCGTCATTGGAATTAGTGGTTGTGGCGCCTTCGAAGGAACTGTTGGACCAGGAGGTGGATCAATTGGACGGGTTTGCCTGTTATCAGGTGGTCGAGATCAAGAGATTCCAGTCCATCGGACAGGCAAACGCTGCGGGAATACGTCAAGCGAGAGCCCCCATTGTGGCATTGGCTGAGGACCATTGTTTCCCTGATCCGCAATGGGCAGAGAACCTTCTTTCCGCGCATCAGGGTCCATGGGTTGCCGTGGGACCCGGCGTCAGAAATGCCAATCCCAATACGGCCGTGAGTTGGGCGGATCTGTTCATTGGCTATGGTCCCTGGCTGACACCTGCTCCGTCCAGGGAAGCGGAATTTTTGCCAGGGCATAATACCAGTTACAAACGAGAGATTTTGCTCGGCTATGGGGATCAACTGGATGCCATGATGGAGGCCGAAACCGTCCTCCACTGGGATCTTCGTGGAAAGGGGCATCAATTGTATATGGAGTCGACAGCGAGTGTCGCCCATACAAATTTTTCTCTATGGTCCTCCTGGGTGCCAGCCCAGTTCTATAACGGCCGTCTCTTCGCCGGAGCCAGAGCCCGGCAAAAGCCTCTGCCATGGCGCTTCATGTTTGCTCTTGGGTCGCCTCTTATTCCAATTGTCCGGCTGTGGCGCATTTGGACGGGACTCCCTTCTCAGGAATTAAAATTTCAATTTTTGTCCTGTCTGCCTGCCTTGATAATTGGTTTGGCGGTTGATGGCATGGGCCAAATGTTTGGCTATGCGTTAGGGACAGGGAATGCCCTGGACAAGGTAGCCAGGTTTGAGGTTGATCGGTTCAAACACATTCGAGAGCAGGATCGTTTGGAAATACTGGGTTTTTAAAACAGCGTGGAGGATGAATGAAATCTGATGAAAAGCAGCCCGTCAGAATAGGAATGGTCGGTTGTGGGCGGGCCACGACGGTGCTTCACCTGCCGGCATTACAATTTGTACCTGGTGCAAAGGTGGTGGCTTTGGCCGATCCCAATCCAGAGGCACTTCACCGCGCCTCCCTCCAACTCGCGGTAGAACAGTGTGTTTCTGACTATCGAGCCTTGCTTGAGAACCGGACAATTGAGGCGATCGCCATTTGTGCCCCGGTGGAGTTCCATGTGGAGATCGCCCTGGCAGCATTGGATGCTGGCAAGCACCTCTTTATCGAGAAGCCACTGAGCTTGACCCTTGAGGAATGTGATCGACTTATTGAGCGGGCTGCCGGGTTACCTTTTCAAATCATGTTGGGCTTTAACACTCGTTGGCATCGATTAACCCGACAGGCCAGGACTTTGTTTCAGCAAGGTGCTGTTGGGCCCCTTGAAATTGTTCGCAGCAATCTGTTGACGAATTACAATCAAGATCTCCCCGATTGGAGAAAGAGACGAATCTCAGGCGGGGGGGTTCTGCTTGAAATGGCGATGCACCATTTCGATCTCTGGAAGTATGTATTAGATGAGGAGGTGGAGGAAATCAGTGCACACAGTCGGTCGGGAACCTGGGAGGATGAGTCGGCGACGGTTACCGCTCGCCTGGGTTGCGGCGCCCTTGCTTCGGCGACATTCTCCGAATGTGCAACTCAAACGAACGGTATGGAGATTTATGGACGAGATGGATCGCTCGGGATTGACTTTTATCGTTTTGACGGGTTGCAAACTTCCACCACATCCGAAAATTCGGGGAATATCCAAGCACGAATCAGAGGTTTGAGGAAATTTGTCAACGAACTCCCCGAGGCGATCGCCACGAATCGGCAGGGCGGAGAATGGCGCCGGTCTTACATAGAAGAATGGCGGCATTTTATCGGCTCAGTCCGTGCGGGTGGCCGGATTGAATGCGGTTTAGAAGATGGACGGCGTGCCCTGGCTGTTGCCTTAGCCGCGTTGGAGTCTGCAGCCACGGGAAAAGCGGTGACGGTAGCCAAGAGATAGCTAGGTATTGAAGTACGAAGGGTTGGTCAGTTTAACAAGCTGATTCATTGCCTACTACATGGATATTCGCAGATTATATGGCACCTTATTCCAAAGAAATCTTCGCGAATGCCCTTGGATCAGGTCACGCAGCCGGGCAGCCAGTTCCTTTCGAAATTCTGACAACATCCGAGAAAACATTGTAGCCCATCACTGCATGTGTGAAAAGCGTTTTCTTATGATATTTAGGTTTTAGAAGGAATGCTTCTAATGAACATCCATGCCACGTGCCAATCCTTATCTCGTAGCCATGCCGGTACGAACTGAGAATTATCCAGATGATTGCTTCGAAACCACCGGTCGCCCGGAAACTTGCCATCACGTTCTGCTATCGGGGTTTTGCTACAAAATTCGGATCTCCCCCTCGTGCAGTGGTTTCGATTCTTGAAAGGGCCGGACATCAGGTAAGGCAGATTAAGGATGGGCCATTGAACCTTGCAGCCGATAGTGTCGTTTGGATCTGGGGAAATACGAATTGGTATGCTGGACTCTTTGCGCAACTCACCGCCATCAACCAAGCGCAAAGGCCTCTGGTCATACTCTGGCACACGGAACCTCTCCCGCCTCCCAGCGCGGCTGGCTTGCCATGGCCGCGATTGAACTGGTGGGAAACGGCAAAGTTCATACTTCGCAGGTCCGAAGCGACGGATGTCTACACGAATTATCTTGTGTTGCGTCGTTGGGTGAGGAATAGGCTACCGGATATTCTTGTGGCTGCTACATTAGGACGCAAGGACTTTCTTTCTGAGCAAGGTATCGAGTCCGATTGGGTTCCACTAGGATACGAGCCTTCATGTGGACAAGACTTGAATTTGACCAGGGATATCGACGTGCTGTTCCTCGGAGCCCAGGATGTCCCCCGGCGGAATCGTCTCTTGGAGCGCCTGCGGAAATGTGGAATTCGAATACATGTGGTTGGAGGTTATGCGAGTCCAGGTTGTTGGGGGAAGGATAGGACGGAATTACTAAATCGG
This sequence comes from Nitrospiraceae bacterium, assembly GCA_020632595.1. Taxonomy (NCBI): domain Bacteria; kingdom Pseudomonadati; phylum Nitrospirota; class Nitrospiria; order Nitrospirales; family Nitrospiraceae; species Nitrospiraceae bacterium. Next base: position 158,133 of record JACKFF010000005.1, read on the forward strand.
ACGAAAATACTTCTCAACCTGTCCAGAACACCTGGAGAGTTTCCGGATCTCCGATTGATCCTGGGGATGGCAAACAAGGCTCTGGTTGTATCCGAACCGATATACCGCCCAGACCCTTTTGTGCCAGGACAGCATTTTATCAGCGCCTCGATAGAGGAGATGCCCGAAAGGATTCGGTACTATCTGACTCATGATGAGGTGCGTGCTTCAATTAGCGAACGGGCTTATGGACTGATCACTCAGGAGGTGACCATGGAACGATCGGTAAACCAGATCGTTGATCTCATATCCAATTTCACCGCGTACTCATGAAGACCGCTGAACCTATTTTTTCGATCGTGATTCCGACCTACAATAGGCCGAAGCGACTTGCTGCCTGTATACAGGCCTGTTCCCGACTCGACTATCCACATGACCGGTTCGAGGTCATTGTCGTTGATGATGGGAGCCCGGCTCCCGTTGAAGTGCTAAGGAGTGATGAGACCAATCTTCCGAATATCCTCTGTCTGCGTCAATTCAATACCGGTCCGGCTTCAGCTCGCAATATGGGGGCGCAACATGCACGGGGGGACATTCTGGCTTTTACTGACGATGACTGTGTCCCGACGCAACAGTGGTTACGGGAGCTTGCCCAATCATTCCATGATGTTCCAGCAGGACTTGTTGGTGGGCGGACTGTGAATGGGCTGATCGACAATATCTATTCAACCGCCAGCCAAATGATCGTCGATGAGGCCTATGCGTTTTTTCTTAGCCGTGATAGTGATCTCAGGTTTTTCGCGTCGAATAATATGGCAGTTGCTACCAGGCTTTTTCATAAAATGGGAGGATTCGATTCATCTTTCCGTACTTCGGAAGATCGCGAATTTTGTGACCGGTGGATACGGCAAGGATATCCCCTTGTGTATACTACTAAGGCCATTGTCCATCATTATCACCAACTCACCTTGACAGCATTTTGTCGACAACACTTCAGCTATGGGCGTGGGGCATTTCAGTTTCATCGTACGCGGGCACGATGCGGACGCAGTCTTTCGAAGCCTGATCCACGGTTTTATGCCTCGGTATTCCGCCGTGCCCTCTCATGGAAGCCATTCCGCATGGCCGGTTTGTTAGGGTTGTGGCAGATGGCGAATCTGGCAGGATTTTTATGGCAAGCCGCTCAGCATACACCTGTATCGACCAACGGTGACTCTTGTGAGTAAGGCGAGGCCATTGCAACCCAATAACGGAGCGGTCATCTATCGTTATGATCCAGGAACGATAAGCAACAGATGACAAACAAGCTGCCCTATCGGTCAGCGTGGGTTCGAACGATACAGCGGGGACATTCATAAGCTGTATGGCCGAGCCAGGGAAAAATCCGAAACGAAGGCCCAGGTTAAGAGAGAAGCATCGATGCCAAAAGGATTGAAAAGAGCCCTGTTGTATGCTTGTTACCTGCTCCTTGTGACCATACCTCTACTGGAAATTGGGGTTAGACTCTGGGGGTATTCGGAGCATCACATTCATGATCCGATCTATACCTCATTTGAACCAAGCGAGGACATTCCCTACATACATAAACCTAATCTTATGCAAGTTAGAGCCCGAGGGCTTGTTTTCATTAACACGGATGGCCTGGGATTGCGCTCGAAAGTACCCGGAATGATCTATGGCTCCAAACAACCACAGGAATATCGAATCGCGATCGTGGGTGATTCCGTCACGTTTGGGGAGGGTGTTCCCAATACTGAAGAAACGTTCACCGAGGTTCTGGAACATATGCTGAATCAGCAACAAAGTCTCTTGACCGTGAAAGTGTTTAATTTCGGTGTATCGGCGTATAGCGTGAAAGAGATGGCCGCCGTGCTACAGCATCGTATGGTGAATATTCGACCGGATCTGGTTGTTATGGCGATCATTCCGCCTGATCTGAATCTCGACCGGACCCCCGCCATTGATTCTGCTGGTTACCTAGTTGGTCAAAAAATCGCAAGTCTTCTTGATTCTCCGGTTGGAGAAGCCTTAAGAGGAATTCGCCTTCTGTATGTGCTCCGGGATATAGCCTCGCTCTGGAATTCTCCACCTCAATATAGCGACCCCCTGCTTTCACGCGGAGAGATTCCTGACTCATACCGTTACCTTCGACAGTTCAGGGAGACAGCAAATCAATATGGTCTTTCCTACTTGATTACGCTTCTTCCACGAATGGAGGAAGATGCCTGGGGTTCTCTCCCTGACAGACTAATACAAGACGGTATCAGGTATCTTGATTTATCCTACCTAGGTAAAGAATTTACCACTGAAGAATATATGGCCAGTCGATTTGACCGGCATCCTTCTCCTGCGGTTCATCGTCGAATCGGGGAAGCATTAGCCCTGTATGTGGAACATCAACCAGAGTTTCCCCAGTGAGTCCCTTATCGTCACAACCAGGCCGTCATCTTGTTGATGGGACAGTCCGAGTCTTTCTCGCCGGGCTGCTGTTTCCCCTAACGGGACTCATTACCGCAGGGTTCCTCACCCGACGGCTTGGAACGGATGGCTATGGCTTATTGGTACTCTCTGCAACCTTGTTTGGATGGGTGGAGCTCGGGATCAACTCGTTTTTTGCTCGTCCGGCGATTAAGTTTATAGGGGAAGCGAAAACCTGGCTTCCAGTTGGAAGCACCCTCATCCGGTTGCAATTCATTGCAGGGGTTGGCGGAGGGGTGTTACTGGGTCTGCTCTCGTTTCCCCTTGCCTGGCTGCTCGGCGAACCGCTGCTTGCACCGTATCTCGCCCTCTATGCCCTCCACATTCCCATCAGTAGCCTGGCTCAAGCCCACCAGAGCATCCTCGTGGGAATTGGTAGTTTTCGGCAGAAAGCCGTGACCAATGCCTACCGTTGGATTGCCAGGCTGCTGTTGATTCTGTTCCTGGTTGAAATGGGACTTTCTGTGCCTGGCGCAATACTGGGAAGCCTTGGGGCGGCCCTTGTCGAACTCGCTATCAGCCGTCGATATGTTAGGCCTCCCCTTTTTGGCCGGATTGCCATTCCCACTCGCCCATTTTATGACTTTGGTATTCTGCTGTGTATCTCATCCATCTTGTTTCTTATTTTTTCCAGCATGGGCTTAGTTATGCTGAAAATTCTAGGGGGAACACTGGAGCAGGCAGGAATCTATGGTGCGGCCCAGAATTTGTCGATCATACCTGGTTTGTTCGGGACGTCCTTTTCTCCATTATTGCTTTCGACAGTGAGCCGCTTGCTTTTTGAGGGAAAAACTGATCAGGCCAAAAGTATGGGGTTGGGTGCAATGAGAATAGTTGTAGGTTTATTCCCGTTTGGAGCCCTCATTGCAGGCGCCGCTCCTGAAATCGTCACATTGGTGTTTGGTCAGTCTTTCGAGCTTGCTGGTCCAATCCTGGCGGTGTTGATTATGGGAGCCATCGCGTTTGTTATGGTCTCGGTAGCCGTGGTCATTGCGACGGCTTCAGGTGCTCCATTATTCACCTTGTATTTAAGTACCCCGCTGGTCCTGCTGGTGGTGATCGGGAACCTGGTGATGATTCCCAGATTCGATGCCCTGGGCGCTGCCGTGGTGACAGCCATGAGTCAGGGAATTGGTGCCCTCGCTTCCGTATGTGCGATCTATCGGCTTTGGGCAATTTTCCCACCAATTGGTACATTGTGGCGTAGTGCCGTCATCAGCGTGCTGGCCTATACCCTGGCAGTGATGTGGCCAACCGCGGGCCTTCTGCTCATGATTAAGATTGTTTCTATTGGAGGGGTGATTATCCTGGCATATCTGGTTTTGTGGGAATTCAGTAGCGACGAAATTGCACTCGCACGTTCGTTTGTCACACGAAGAAGGGTACCTATCGAACAACGGAATGAAAGGTAAGTCCGGTTCAAAGAGGAATCGAGGTGAGGTGAACTTTATTTCCTCCAGGGAAATATTCGGTAGGTTCAGTGGCAGAGTATGCGAATCGGGCCCTTTGACCTTTCAGCCGTGTTGAGGATTATAGCTGGCATGGGTTCAGCAGGGGGTAAAGAGATGGGCAACCATACTTTAACATGAAGATCGAAACCTTAAGTGAAAAAACATTGTCAGTCTGTCTTGGTTGATTTGTGGTTTCCGCTGAGTTTCCGGGCACATTCGAAAAGCTTCACATTAGGCTGAGAGGGGTTTCTCCTGTCCCACGATTTTATAGGTTTTTCACCTCGGGTCACCTCGGGTTACCTCCGTGAGGAACTTTTCCAGCTTTTCTCTATGGCGGGCGGGAGAAAATTGTCGGCTTATATCCTCCGATGGCATTTCGGCGGCGAGCAGATCAGCCTGGGACGAACTTAAGAAGGCAACCCATTCATCAGCACTATCCATGATCGTCAGGCCAGGTCCGGATGGGCATTCAAGGCCGCGTACTGCCATGGTGGTCGCAAGAACCGGCATTCGATTGTATAGGCTTTCCGCAAGTTTGATGTTCACACCGGCACCTTCGTGAATGGGGCAAATCATGATATCGACCTGTTCCCATACCTCACTGAGATTTTGGACAAAGCCATGAGAAATAACTCTGCCACGAGTGGGTATCTGGTCGCTCTGTCGCCCAAAGACGTGAACCGTGATAGGGCGGCCCACCTTGGGAAGAATCCTATCCATGAGCCACTTCCAACTTTGGCGATTGGGCCACCATGCGAAATCGGCAAGGAATCCCAGCCGTAGATGGCTGTCGGGCTTGGGCTGACGTGCTATAGGAGGATTGGTAAACATCGGCGGAACATGAAGAGCCCGCAGGCCTGGGACCTGGGTGCAACCCCAAGCCATTTCAGTTGTCGAAAGAAATATAACCCCTCGAGAGCGACGGAACCCCTCGATCTCATAAAGGCGTTGCTTGATAATTTCTCGTTTGAGGACATGTGAAAGGAGTGGGTAGTTGGCCAGTTTTTGAGTCAGCACCTGGTGCTCCAGATTATGCGCGATGAGCACGATGGGGATTTCTGGTGGTAATTCCTTGGCGGCCCATAGCATGTCGCCGCCGTTGATCAACGCCGCATCGAAATGCTGGGACCGTGAGATTTTGCGAATTCTCAGCCTAAACTCGGGCTGACGTGTAAACAATGGCAACGCTGGAAGTTCAGAAATGTATGACCGGGCCAACGACATTACTTGGCGCGACCGATACCATGGGCCTGGGGGCGGATGGAGAGGAGCTACCAAATTGACCACATGGGTGCGCGCCAGCGCGCCAAGGAGTCCGCGCGTGTAGGTGCCTGCACCACCCGGGTGCGAAGCCGGGTCAACCAGCGAAGCAATGAAAAACTTGGCCATAATGGTCAGCGATATTTCGTTTTGTCTACTCGCTGATGCCGGAATGCTAATAGCATGCCATTGATTTCGAGGAAATGTATCCAAAAGGTGAGGAGCAGTGCGATTGGATAGTCCGTTAGTCGCAGGCCGTATTGTTGGCCGACTCGAAAACAAGTCCCCAAGCTCTCAATAACTCTGCCTATATAAAATAAAGGAATTGAAGCCTGTCCGAGCCGTAGCAGCCAGCTGAATCGCAATCCGGGGTCGAGCTGACGGATACGGATCGTGGCCCAGCCGATATGGCAACGAATATCGCGCTCCATTGACCAGCCCTCAAAGTCGTGTATTACCGTCATGGCTGGCTGAAAGAGAAAACGGGCGCCGTCCCTCATCATGGCAGCAGACTGTAGTTGCGCTGCGTAAGGGCCTTCATTTTCCGGGAGGGGAAACCGTTCGTAAATCTTTCGGAGAAAACCGGAGTTGTTATTCGAAATGAACCGGGTTGGGCCTTCTTTCCCTGGGTCGAGAAAGCCGCGGGATAAGACTGAAAGGCATCGTTCTGTGGCGGTTTTGCCCTCATACATGGTGCGGCCGCTCACTGCAACATATTGGGGGTGGGACCGAAATGTGGTGATCAGTGAGTTCAGCCACCCGGGAACCGGAATGCAGTCTGCATCCAAGAGAGCTATAATTTTACCCTGGGCAACCTTTGCGCCGGCGTTCTTTTGCTCGTAGGTCGCATCTTTGGGCACGCCGATCACCTTTAAACCAGGTAACTCGGCCAGCAAGTCGGGTGGAAGCTTTCGGGCACGCTCTTCCGTTTCGACAAGCAGAAACTCAACGGGTTCGTGCACTTCCTGTGCGGCGAGTGCTTGAAGGCAACTGCGAAGATCCGCGAGTTCTGCATGGCGATCTGTGTCATGGTCGGCCACAATCAGCACACTAACTACCGGCTCCGAATTGTGGCCAGTTCCAGAGCGCTCATTATCAAGCATGGTTACACCTCCAGTTGCTTTGTTTACAAGAGATCAAAATTTAAAAGATTCACCTGTCTGAATCCCTGCCCTCGACCCGGAAATTATTATTTACTGGAATTTTTCGCAATTTTTACCGAAGAATTTCCTGCTAAACGCAGATAAAGACTAGCATATCGCCGTGCACTTTCCTCTTTGGTATATCGCCTGAGCACCGTAGTTCGAGCTTCTTTTAACTTAACCAATGCTGGGGCAGGGTTAGCGATTATGTTGATTGCCGCTTCTGCCAACGCATCAGGGTCAGCTGGGGCGATCAACTCGCCGTATTTCCCGTTTTCAAGAATTCGGGGAAATGCGCCGCTGCAACTTCCTAATAACGGTACCCCGGCGGCAATCGATTCCAACGCCACCCTGGCGAACGCTTCGTTATATGAAGGGATCACCAGCAGGTCCATAGTGGACATGATCTCGCAAATCTGAGTTCGGTGCCCGGTAAACTCGACGTATTCCGAGAGTTTTAGCGCCGCCACTTGATCCCTGAGTTCTTGTTCCAAGCTGCCGGCACCGACAATCTTGAGGCGAGCGCCGGGTACCGCGTCAACGATTTTTCGCATGGCCGCGATTGCCACCTTATGCCCCTTATCGTGTTCGAGCCTTGCGACAATGCCGAGTACTGGATGGGAGGGATCGGTTAGGGCTTGGATTTCAGGCAAATCGGTACGGCCGGCAAGAAAACGATTCAGGTCGAAAAAGCCATCGATGATTTCGGCACGATCCCATTCGTAGGGCTGTAACTGTTCCTTCACCAAATGCTCAGCGACACAGACGTAGGCGTCGGTGCTCGTCGCCAACCAGTGATGCATGGCACGCATAACCGGCCACATATACCATCGCGGTTTTGGCTCCCCACCAAAGTTTAGAGTCGCAATGATCACGGGAACCTGCGCCAATTTGGCCGCTAGACGGGCCCACACGTTGCAAAAACCTGATTGCGTCTGAACAATGTCAGGTCTGATTCGGCGAAATATCTGATAAAGGGCTTTGATAACCTTGATGATGCCGATCGGTTCTGTGAGGCGAGGAATGCCCAGTCCGAGTTCGTGGATGGTACAGCCGGTTGCCTTTACCGCAGCGCCGATTGTGGAGGTGGTCGGCATCAAGGTCACCATCTCAAAACTGAAGCGCTCCCGATCAAGTTCCTCGGCAAGACCCAGTGGGGTTTGTTCCGCTCCGGCATCCCGATAAAAACCAATATAGACAAACAATACCTTTATTCTTTTCATAAAAACAGCACAGGATACCTCTCAGCTTGCTGAGGAAAGGCATACGAACATGTGATGAGATAACGCAAATGAAAGATGCCCACTAGCTTGTTGGGTAGAGATTTACTCTAGCAGAAATTTCCCGGATGGTTTGTCTCAGTTATCAAAATAGAATAGCATGAAGCGAAGGAAAGTCTACGCCAAAATAAAAGATAAAGTTCATAGCCGACAATTTATCGGACACCTAAAAAGAAAGCTTTTTGCCTTTGGTTTCCTCAAAGCTGATTGATTCGGCTGGAATTCCATCACTGCATATTTTCATCGATATGCCAGAAAAGACTGGCCGGGAAGGTCCTTGTGGGGCACGCCCGCTGCTTCACAGACCGTCGCACTTAGATCAACCAAATGTGGGTTTCTGCCATTGATCGCCTGATAGGTTCCTGATCGTGGGACGATGATTGCGCCGGCGCCGGGTACGTGATTACCCGACCGCCCTGACCCCGCGCCTCCGCGCAAGATTGTGCCGTATACCGGGGAAGCCACGCCACGAAGGTTCGTAGATTGTTCAGCAGTCCATCGAATAACCAGATCGGGAAGCCTATCTAGTTTGTGCCCGGGAGGTAAATGGTCTCCGGGTCTTTCAATACCCGCAATGCACGCTTTCCCATCGATGTCGCTAAAGGTTCTGAGTCCCTCAGCGATCTCGTCGCATAGCACTTTTGCTTCGGATTCGGTGATAATCCCATTCCGCTCGCGCCCGCGGATGTTGAGCCGAACCAATCCAGGTCCGTCTGAAGGTAGCGAAAAGGCCCGTACCGCGTTCCAGTCTTTCCCCATCGTTCCCAGTCGAGCTGTGAGTTGGAGCGAAAGTGAATCCGGTAATGCATCCGCGACTTTAGAACGAAAGGAGGTGGGGATAAAGGCACGCAGCTTCGTCAAAATGTCATTCCCTGAAGACGTGTGGACCGTGGAGGGGGGGGCCAGAATCCGTTCCAACATCTCGGAAAGAAGATCGGACCGACATGACTCGGGGCCCATACCCTTGGCCCAGAACACGAGTAGATCTGCCTTGTCGGGTAAAATTTTGATTATTCGCCCCAGTGCTGCGTCGGCCGCAAGATATACGTCAATTAAGGAGTGTTCCAGCAGGCTCTTTCCCGTTGATGACTGCCCGATGACATCGACGGAGGTTGTATCCCAAAGCTGGTGCCCCGCTAGGTGGATGGCAGCCATATGCAACCACAGGACATCGGGAGTTTTCTCTTTCATTAATCGTTCAACCCCGCTAGCTAGGCGGCTGGGCGCTTGCAGGAGGATTTTACGCAGGTGGAGGAGGTGGTGCTGCGATGGCTGTCCAAAGGTTTCCTCACCTCTTGGTGTCTTGCCAAGATATTTCGAAAGTTCCATGCCCAAGCTCGGAGGACGCGACCACTGAGCCAAGTGGACGCGTGATCGAAACTGGCATCCACTTACCACAATACCGTTGGCCAGTTCTTGGATGGGATGTTCGGGGGGATCGATAGCAAGGACTCGTTTCCCTGCCCGGTCCAGGCGTCGGAACAGAGTGTCATTTGACAGAAGTTCGTGAGACAATCGGAGCCTTTGCTCGGGAGGAGACCAGGTAAACAAGGAGTAAATTCCGTGCTCCGACAGATGCTGGCCGGTATAGAGGGTGGCGTAAACCGCTCCATCGAGAAATGGGGGGTCGAGGTTGACAACCTCGCCTTCTCGTTGAAGAGCCGCGAGATGCGGCATTCGGTTGTCAGCGATTAACTGACGGATGAGGGGCAGCGATGGGGCCTCCAAAGAGATGGCCGCAATCATATTTTGCTCCCTATGACAGAACAGATTAGACAGATAAAACCGAGGGCCTGGTATCTGCGGATACTACCTCGAAAGAGAGCTAGTGACGGTATATCCGGGGCATTCGGCCTCTCAAAATCGTTGATTGTTTGGAGATAATCCTTGTAAGGTTTAGCCATTTTGAGTGTTCTTCAAATTTTGAAGATGCCAGGTTTGAGTCGTTAAAATCAATCTATTGGTGTTATCGGGTTACACCTTTCAATAGACCAATTGAATCCAGGGTACTCTGTATCAAGATTAACCTGGGTTGCCATTGTGTCCAATAACTCTAGTCAATGGCTAGGAGGGACCTTGGAAGAAAGTCTTGCCCAAGCGTTTATCAAGGTTGGCCGGTCAAGGATTGTTGGGTCATTTGCATTCCTCCAGATCCAAGTGTAACTATAGCAGCGGTCGGGCCATGCACGGTATTTTGCCAGGCGCATATTGGCCAACCTCCTCCCATTCAATGACATGGAAATGAGTGGAGTGGTGTTCTTGTCAAACTCTTCATTGGTAAGATCTACCCGGTGGTATATTCATGTCTCATGACAACCAACCGAGTTGCCCGGCCAGCCGTTAGAGTATGCGACCATAATCTAGCTTCCACTTCCTAAGAGTGATCGGTCGCAGCGTGGATTAGAAGCAATTATGTATTTCATCATTATCTAAAAAGCCCCTGGCATTCGGCTAAAAAACACCAAAGGCTATGGTTTCCATAAGCCTTTCACCTGATTACAGGAGAGGGGAATAAGGCAAAAACGCTGACAACCGTCTACAACCCATACAGGGATCCTATGGAGATCAATCGTCTTCCCCCGCCGGCAGTTGCTCAAAAGGGTCTCCTTCTTTATAGGGGACGATGGCCTTGTAGGGCAAAATAGTCTCAACTATCACCATCACCATTACCGTCGTCAGAAAACTGGGTGTTTCGTGGGTCTGTTGAAAAAAGCCGCCAGCGGCGTTCTCGCCATTTTTCCGTGCTCACGTACTACGTGTACGCTCCGCGCGTAAAAACGGCTGCGGCCTTGCTGGACGGACCCTTCGGGAAGACTCAGGGCATGCTTTTTTGAACCGACCCGGAGCCGTTGATGAGTAATCTAATCCTGGGGAAATTTGTCCTTGTTAATCTTAATTATTCAACACTCCCTTCGTAGAAAGAGCCAACCGAGGACGTTAGGCCCTGCTTAGAGTTCTCAGTTTTGGCTTAATGAGACCTGCGCGTAATCTAAACAGCCGCTATCGCGTATGGGCTCACACTGGTTCGTTTTTTAAACTATTTTACAGCCAGTAATTCTGGCTTCCGAATAAGATTCAATACGGAACAATTCTTGCTTTTATGGCTCAAGGAATTCTTGAGCGCCCATAAAGGGGATTTTTGCACAATCAACCAATATCTTGATGGATGTAAGCATTTGAACAGTCCATATCATATTCACAAACGTTTGAGCCCTAATTTTTGAATACCCATTTTCCCGATTTTGAGGAGTAGGCTGTGTCATGAAAGGAGCTCACCAGATTTGTGCCGTTTTACTCGATATTGATGGGACGCTCTATCACCAGCAGTCTCTTCGTGCCCTGATGGCCTTTGAGTTGTCTGCTGCTCCGTTTGGATTAGGTTCTATTCGGGAAGCTCTGCGCGTCTGGAGAATTTTAAAATGTTTTCGGGAAAGCCGTGAGGAGTTACGAACCATGAAAGATCCCGATGCCCCATTGGAGAGTTTGCAATATTCCCTTGTTGCCGAACGAGTTAGTGAGAGTCCCAGTGAGGTGGAAATAGTGGTAAGGGAATGGATGTTCCGTCGTCCTTTGAAATATCTCAGGATCTGTCGGCGTCGTGGGGTGAAAGAATTTTTTCAGTTAGGGGCTGAGAGGGGTCTGCGCATGGGAGTCTTTTCTGATTACCCTGTAAGAGAAAAATTGCAAGGTTTAGGGATTCACGCTCCGTTAACGGTGGAATTATGCGCCACGGATCCGGAAATTAATGCCTTCAAACCTAATCCCAAGGGGTTTCTCTATGCCTGTCGCCTCTGGAATCTTGATCCCCGGGAAGTGTTATATGTCGGTGATCGGTATGAGGTCGATGCGTGTGGCGCCGAAGCTGCCGGCATGCCTTACGTTATATTTTCGCGCAGAGCGCCTCGCGCGTTTGACGCTAGTGCAAAAACAGAATATCGTTCGATTACTAATTTTAGAGGTCTTTCCGATGTTATCCACTCAACAACCATCTAACTTTTTTCCGGTACTCTGGCCTTATGTCCAGATTGCTCGGATCGACCATTGGTTTAAAAATGTCTTTATGATTCTGGGTATCGTGCTGGCCCTGTTTTATGAGCCGGAACTTTTTGCCTGGGCTAGTCTTCCTCCTTTGCTTCTGGCTGTGGCAGCTACCTGTTTGATTGCCTCCAGTAATTATGTGGTGAACGAGCTTCTTGATGCGCCTTATGACCGTCTCCATCCAGTGAAAAAGGACCGCCCCGTTCCTTCTGGGAAGGTTAAAACAGGATGGGCCTGGATGGAGTGGTTTTTACTAGGGGCTTCAGGGATGATTCTCGCCTTTTCTCTCAATGCGTATTTTGGGTTCACAGCCCTGGTTTTTTTGTTGAGCGGTCTTATTTACAATATCCCTCCGATACGGACGAAAGAACTACCTTATTTAGATGTTCTTTCTGAAGCGCTGAATAATCCGATTCGATTATTGCTTGGTTGGTTTGCACTTGTCACCAATAGCATTCCCCCACTTTCCCTGGTGTTGGCATACTGGATGGTCGGCGCATTTTTCATGGCCACCAAGCGATTTGCCGAGTATCGACGTATTGGTGATCCGATACGTGCCCAGGGGTATCGAAAGTCATTCGGGTATTACACAGAAAATCGTCTATTGCTGAGTATGTTTTTTTATGCGATGGCCTGTTCCTTTGTGTCTGGAATATTTCTGGTCCGGTATCACATGGAGCTAATTCTCTTTGTCCCTATAGGTGCGGGGTTTTTGACGTATTATCTTAAAGTTGGTTTGCTGGAGGATAGCCCCGTTCAAAATCCAGAAAAATTATACAAGGAAGGTGGGTTTGTTCTGTATGTTGTATTGAGCACATTGCTCTTTCTCCTGCTCATGTTTTCTGAGATCCCGTTTTTGTATGAGTTGTTTAATGTGAATCCAGCCATCATTCCACCTCTTTGGACCATTGGTGGAAAGTAAGTGCGGTCATCTCCCCCATCCAAATGATTCCAGGGTGTTCGAAATTTGGGCTTGTGTGTATTTTCGTGAGGCGAAGGACAAAACAACCACCAAAGATTCCTTCAGTCTTAAGCAGGGATTCCGAGGAATTAAACAACATGCTGTAACCTGCATGACCACGGGTGAGGAACATAAAAGATGTTAAAAGAGGGGACGGCCTCTCTGGAAAGATATTCAGGCATGGATGAGATGGTCTCTTCGCTATCGCGGAGAATTGCCTCCTGTTGGGACGACTCTGCCCTCAACACTTGACCAAATTGTGAAGGGTTTTTGAATGTTAGGATTCAAGCATGAGGAAATCACGGCCTTCGAACATTGAGCCCTTTCGTGATGGATCGTCTTGCCGGCGTTCGGAGACATCCGGAGTTCTGATTATGAATGAGTGTGAGAGGGAAATTAAAATGATGAAATTCCTAAGTGGAAGATTACCTATCTTATTTGAAAGAAGAGGAAGCTCCGATTTGATAACCGTTTGTTTCCCAAGGAATCCTTCTGGAAAGGGTTACGCCTAATGGGTGAAATGAATCGGCCAGATTTCTCCAGAGCCATGTTCGGCTTTTTTATTCTTCAGATCGGGTTGCTGATTTGGGCTGGTTGGGTCAATCAGGATTGGATTAGCACTGATGGAATTTCCTATATTCGCATTGCCCAATATTATGCTTCCGGACAGTTCGATCTAGCGGTTTCCGGATATTGGGGGCCCATGTTGAGCTGGATTATTGTGCCGTTGCTCGGCTTTGTGGAAGAACCGTTATCGGCTGCGCAGATGGCCATGGCACTATCGGCGATTGTTTACCTTTTTGGCTGTATGGCGATCTTCCGGGTTTTGGGGATCGGGTCCTCCGCGGTCCTAGTCGCTCTCGGGATCGTTACCTTTTTTAGTGTCCACTGGGCGGTTCAAGGGATCACTCCGGACCTCCTGATGAGTGGCATTCTTTGTCTGGCCATAAGCCGAACTGTGCATCCTGAATGGTGCGATAAGCCATCTGTCCAATTTTCTGCCGGGCTATTATTTGGAGCTGCCTATTTAGCAAAAGCGCCTGGGTTGCCATTTGCATTTATTTTGATCGTGGCGGTAGGGGCGTTGTGGGTCGTTTCCCAGCAGACCAGTCCGATGCATGCTCTACGTAGCGCCGCGATTACCTTTTTTGGGTTAATGCTTATTGCCGGGCCTTGGATTTTGGTCCTGTCCCTCAAGTATGAAAGACCGACGTTTTCGACAAGTGCCGGAATTAGTCATGCCGTCATGGGTCCGGCTGGTATCCGGCGGGGACATCCAACTTTTTCGGACTTTGTAATTCCTGAACAGGGCCGACTTTCGTCCTGGGAGGATCCAATTTCGAAAAAGTACTCGCACTGGTCCCCCCTCGAAAGCACAGAAAATTTTCGCCATCAATTGCGAATCGTCTATGGTAATGTGATGAAAACTATACGTCTGCTGAAGAACTTTGACTGGCTTGGTATCGGGCTGGTTTCGGTCATATTTGGATTCTTGGTTCATGCTCCATGGAGACAGAATATGCAGTCGGATCGCTGGCGATGGGCAGCGATAATTATTGGGTGTCTTGTGGTGATCTATTTGCCGGGTTATGGGGGAGAAAGGCGATATTATTATTCCGTCTACCCGTTTCTTCTTGTCGGGAGTTTAGGCTTTGTGGGGTATCTGGCCAAGCGTCGGTCCGGTCAGGAGAAAATCCTTCATATTATGGCATTGTCCCTTGTTTCCTTATCTTTTCTCTTTCCCCTCGCTAACCAACCCTTCTTTCCGGAGAGACCCAGCTATCAGGCGGCAAAAATCTTGAAGGAAAAATTGAACGCCCTTCATATCAGTGGCCCAATTGCTTCGACAAGCGATTTGGAAAATATTGATTCCTATACCGCCTTTCTGATGCAAGTGCCCTATCATGGTAGGTCAAAGCGGTCTCAGACTGTCGAAGAGGTGGAATCGTCTCTTGCCAAAATTATCATCGTTGACCGGGGGACTTTGGCAGATGAAAATCTTCATAATGATAAGAGTTTCATCAGCCTGGATGAAAAAATGTTCGATTCTCTCGGAAGGGATTTCGATCCTGGAGTAAAAGTCTACATCAATACAAAAATATAATTTTGCGGATTAAGCGGTTGTTTTTCTGCAGCTTGTTTAGCAATGTTGGGGACTTCAAGATCTTGAGCAGCTGGGATAGCCAGGATCTGACATTTCACTGAGAGTGGGAGATCTTTCTGTGTATTTTTGGGAATTCGGCACCCTGCCTTCATGCATAACTCCATACACTTCGTCATCACCTGATTGAAATCGCTGCCGGCGGACTGGATTGAGGTGACCGGTCAAATCGCCGGAACATAAATAGGAATCTGATTATTCTTGTGACTCTGATCCGGATGGTGGGTAAATTATGACGGACAGGGCATTGTGATCGCTGAGGATGCCTTTGAATGGGAGTGATTTAGGGTGGTCGGTGCGAATTCCTCTGACGGCAATCAAATCCGGGCCGCTTTGTTGAACAAGGGTCAGGGCATTCGCTTTAAGAAATTCTTCCAAAATCTCTGCATCGCGTTTCTCTTGGTCTGGGCGAAGATTCGCGTCCATCCCGACCAGCAATGGTGCGTCAGGAGAAACGAACCGCCTAATGCCTGTTGTAATCTGCCTAAATTGTAGGGCCCTGGCCTCAATGCTGGCCTCACCTCGACCCGCGTCCATATGACTATTCAGTACCCAGAATGATGGGAATTTAACAAGCTGAAATCCCTTCGAAAAGAAA
Source organism: Nitrospiraceae bacterium (assembly GCA_020632595.1). Classification (NCBI taxonomy): domain Bacteria; kingdom Pseudomonadati; phylum Nitrospirota; class Nitrospiria; order Nitrospirales; family Nitrospiraceae; species Nitrospiraceae bacterium. The sequence continues at coordinate 173,481 of JACKFF010000005.1, forward strand.
TCATCGGCTTTATTCAGGTCGGTATTCCAACCTGCAAAGGCCTCATAGGGTTCCGAATGGATAGACTCAGGTTGTTCGCGAGCGAGCATCAGGAGTCCGGGACTCAAGCATATGGTACACATGGTTCGAAGGGGCCACCAGTCAGCCCCGCCGCCTTCGGTGAACCATGGGTGATTTGCCCAGACATGTGTGGTGTATCGGGCGAGTTGTGCCGGACGGACAAAGGCTTCTTGAAACAGCACAAGATCAAACTTGGAGGCTAGATCTCCAATGCATGTGACCTCTTCTTCAGTATGGGCCTCACTCGAGAAGAATGAGTCGGAAAGAAGGCGGTCATGAATATTAAATACCAAGACCGAGAGCCCATGGTTGAAAGTTGAATCAGGAAAAGCTGCTTCGGAGAGGCCCACCTGCTCTTGCCAATCCAGTCGACATGGTTCGGTCAATGTGGCTTTCGTTTCAAATTTTCCCAGGCAAGCGCTCAGAATCATGAGTGCCATCAGGGACAACAGAACCAGGACGTTCTCCCACAATCCTGAATATGGACATTGGCATCTCCTTCTCATTCATTCGAAGGGCAGTCGTTGATTTCCCTGCCTTTGTGAGTCGAATCTTGCCACGTGAGTTTATTTGCTATGCATTCCATATACTTATGCGAAGTTGTGAACGAGGACTCAAACTTTTGGTTTTCAATAGAGAAAGAGGTTTCTGCACTCTTTATTCGCATAATCAACTAACTTGCCCCTGCGATGAAACCTTACAAAAATTGGGGGATTAGGATAAAATCTTTCGCTCCATTCACCTTTTTTTTCGAACGGCCTCTAGTCTGCTTCCGTTAGGAGGTTTGTTTCTTCCTGGGCCTATCTTCTTTATGGGATGTAAAGATTATAAATTTTTGAGCTTTGTCATCGACGGGCATTGTTTCAAGGTTTCTTAAGAGATTATTGCAGGGAACTTTATGCGGCTCTCTTGGTTTTGTTTGAAAATGGAGAACCAAGCTTAATGTTTGCGATTCCGTCCTCATAGCGCATGTGTACAAACTTGGGAACCTGTTGCAAGAAAGTCTGGTTCTGCAGTTTTAAAAAAATTTATCACGGGCTTGACTCCCGCCCGGCTGTATTGATTCCGACCAGAAAAGGCGAATTCTGCGGCATTGGGAGGTTGCTGGAGGTCGCCTAGTGAGAGTGGATTCAGGGGTGATAAGGGAAAGGAGCGTCTACCTCTGGCTTCTTGTGGCTTCTGACTCGCGCTGCAGGTTCTATGCTGTGCCTCCGCTAGGGCGTAATGATGATATCGACAAAGGCAGGTAAACTGTCGGCACCTTGAATGTCCGTAACTCTGAGCGTGAAGCGGAAGAGGCGTTCTTCGACTACAAAGGGGGCCAAAAATTTGGCTTGTGCGGAATACGGGTCAAGCAAAGGAACTTTACTTCCTCGTACTTGTTCCCAGTGGTACTGGAGGGAGCCGCCGTCGGGATCATAACTCCTTAAGCCATTCAAGAGGACTCGTGTTCCCGAAAGGACCGTTTGCGTTTTGCCGGGATCCGAGACCGGTGGCTGGTTTGGTTCATCGTTCACCTCAACCAGGATGCCGAGGGTGGCCTCTTGATTGCGGTTTTTTACGGTAAGTGCGGTTTCCCCATTTCCCACCAGCCGGACCACCCCATTTGGGTTGACAGAAATGATTTTTTCGTTTCCAGACTGATAGGTGGTTCCTGTGCTTTGTGCCCGAAGGGAACGGGAAATTCCATCTGAGAATCGCCCAATCACTGGTAATTCAAAGGTTTTTCCGAGAAAGTCCACTTGGTCATACACACGAGTTCCGCTGGCTCGTCCCAATCTCAGAGGCTTGTCCGTTTGAAAGTCAATCTCCAGAAGTGCAGCATTTGGCTCAATTTGAATCAGGATTTCATCGAAGATGGCTAAGGATTCATGTTGTGATTGCCTTCCACCCTGTTCGGCCACAGCTAGAAGCCGATACGTGCCCATCGTTTCTTCGGGGACGGGGATTTTCCCGCCAAAGGAAGGATTGTTTTTCGCCGTGGCGACAAGGGCTAATTTTTCCTCGACCAATTCTCGCAGCATATCGTCAAATTCACCATACAAATAGTAGTTCACCTTGGTGACTCCGGGAAGACCCTCTAGATCCATGGCGACCGGGATATGATCGCCTGACTGGTGAACCGTGTGCTCTTTTGGCTCAATTATGGAAAAGGGCCAGCCTGTTTGATAACCGAGGAGAAGAGTAGATAGGGGTATAAAGACTATCGTGATGAGGGAGACGCAAGTGCGAAACATGTTCGTACCTCACAAAGCATCATGAGCCAACGATTTTATCATACATCACCCTTCCAAGTGGGTGCATCCCTCATGATAATGAGGAGTTTCTGGCTTGTGAGATGCGGGAGAGTAAGAAGAGGAAGGCATGGAACCGTAAAATTAAAAAAGGCATGGTTTAATGGTGGGACTCCTTGAAAGTTCATCCATGGGGCTGATGGTGTATTTACATCGCCATCTTCTCGGCTGAATCAGTATCCTGGTCCACTTGATCAAGGCTTGGGTGATTCAGTACCCAAGCGGGGACTGGACGAATATCCCAAATGATCCCGAAAAGTTGGAGCACTTCCAGCAGGTAATAGGTGACATCGATTTCCCACCATCGAAATCCTTGCCGGGCAGAGCTGCAATATTGATGATGATTATTGTGCCATCCTTCACCTAGAGTGATGATGGCCAGAAGGAAGTTGTTCCGGCTATGGTCTGAGGTTGGATAGCGTCGGGTACCAAAAAGATGGGAAAGTGAATTGATGGTGAAAGTGCCGTGCCAGAGGACAACGGTCGAAATCACGAAGCCCCACACTAGCATTTGCCAGCCACTTGTTCCCAGATCCGGATAGGCGCTGCCGAGCCATTTCCCCAAGAAAAAGAGCATGACTGCCAGTCCGATCGGCACAAGGGTGTCGAAACGATTGAGAAATCGTAATTCCGGATATCGCGCGAAATCTTTGATGCGGTTCAACTTTGTTGCGAGTTGATCATGGGTTAAAAACCAACCGACATGGCTCCACCAGAGCCCGCGGATGACAGGAGAGTGGACATCTGCCGGTTTGTCCGAATTGGCATGATGGTGGCGATGATTAGCAGCCCACCATAAAGGACCTCGTTGGGCCGCGCTGGCCCCAAGACAGGCAAACAGAAACTGCATCCCTCGTGAGGTGCGAAAGGTTCGGTGTGAGAAGTAGCGGTGATAAAAGCCGGTAATGGCGAACATTCGTACTATATACAAGGAGACGGCAACCGCGATCGCGATAGGACTCCAGCCCACCCAAAAGACTGCGAGGACGGCAATATGTAGGGCCAAAAATGGGATCGTTCGCACCAGGTCTATCTCTCGCCCATTTTTATGGGAAGCCAGTGCTGTCGCTTCTTGGGTGTCAAACAGGGACTTTAGCATTTTCCATGGGCCCAATATGATCCTCTGGATTTCTGGCATCCTTAGCGCTCCTCTCTCATGTGTAGGGAATTCCGAGATATCTATAACTTACGATTCACAAAACTTCATCGAGGCCTTTATGAAAAACGGAGATCCTCAACTTTCTTAAGATAAGGGGGAAATATTCAAACTCTACAAAGTAAACCAGAAGGAGACCTTCTGGCAAATACAATTTTACCTGGTGCATGCCTTTTGGGATGTGATGGGAGGCTGGATATTCTAAAAGAACCCTTAAAAAAAGGCTGACTCAAGTATCCATCATGGTGATACGGAAAGTGAGGAATGTTCCTAGCCATAAAAAATTTTTTCAGAACTAAAATCCCTTCATTTTTTGCTGATTGGCTATGGAAGGTCATTGGTTTCGAGGCTTGGCATGTTGTTATGGATGCGGCAGGCAATCTGGGTCTATTGATAGATTAAACGCTCAGATGCATTGGTTTGACACTGGTAGGTCCCTCGAAGCAATGGAATGAATGCCAGAAAATGATTATTTAATTGGAGAAAGGACTAAATATTTAACTGGAAAAGTAAAAGACAAGCCCACGAAGCATGCTACTGCTCCTGTTAGCACCTAATGATTTGTATGTATTTGGAAAGGCTAACAAAAACACCCCCAAATTTACCAATTTGTTTTCCGTGACAATAATTTTGGGCAGCTATGAAAATTCTCATTTATTATCTGTGTAAACCGGAACTTCGCCCATACCAGGATGTCCTGGAGACTGTGGATGAGGCAAAAATGCAATCAAAATAGGTCGCTCATCGTGTAGTGGGAAATTTCCTGAATCACAAGAAGCCAATCCCTGGGTTGATCTTGTGGGGGGGGGAACAACTAGCCAAGCCAATAAAACCAGGATGGTCCCCGCTGCAACCCTTCCGCCATATACTGATGCCGACTGAATAATATTCAAGTGGGGGAGAATAATATCGTAGCTCCTCCTGTTAGCCGTCCAGGACCTTGAGGCCCATGGCTTTTGATAAAAGGTGCGGCGCGGATCCACCATTCAATCGTGACCGAAATTACATAGTTCACATGAGTGGTCAGCGATGCCAACCGACCGGGAGCTGAACATGCCTAAAATTATTTTTCCGAGTAATGATCATCAAAACAATTGGGGGTATCCAATCATCCACCTGGACATATGATTCTATGTTTGAGGAGTATCATGTGGATGCTGTTGTTTGATCAGCACTGCTGCGACCCGTTTGGCAATTTTGGCTGCGTCAGGTTTTTGTGATACCTGGGCGGTCACGATTGCACCTTCCAATAAGAGCGAGAGTTCTTCGGCTAACTGCCGAGGATTCCGCGCTCCCACCTGCATGCATAGGTTGAGCATAAATTCCGTCATCATCCGCTTGAAATCTCTGCAGACGTACCGCAGTGAGGTGTCCGGGGCGGAATGCTCACCAACGGCATTGATGAACAGGCACCCATAAAAACTCTGTTGCGAGAACCAGGTTTCGGCCACATCGAAAATGGCCAGTAAGCGGGTTTTGGGAGTGCGGGCCTTGGTCTCCACCTGCCGCCAGAACGAATTTCTAAACTGTTCGTCATAGTGTCGTAATGCCGCGAGCACCAATTCCTCTTTTGAGCGGAAGTGCGCATACAAGGTTTTTTTTGTCACCCCCGAGTGTTCAACAATCGTATCGATCCCTGTGGCGTGAATCCCGTTTTGTGCAAATAAGGTCACGGCTGTCTGGATGAGTTGCTCCCGCTTTGAGGGTCGGGCTCTTTCTTGTTTCATTTTACTAGACCTGCAGGTCTATCGATATTTTTTGTAATTTTTGGGGATCCATAAATGACTCTGATCGACATCTGTCTTTGTGGTGTTTCTATCCCAATGGCTTGAATGGTTTCTGCAGTGGTAGCGCGACTGAAAAATAAGTGTAACGAAACAAGAACTGAGATGACTAGAATCCATAAAGGATACAGATCTGTATACTACGATTTACTAACCATTCTATCTTCAAAAAGGAGATCCATCATGAAATTGATGAAGACAATCTTAAGTTCCCTGTTGGTCATGTCTCTGGCCCTCGCGGCGACACCGGTCCTCGCGGGGGATGTCACCAATAGCACTCCGGGAATCAGCGGGTATGATCCGGTTGCATACTTTACGGATGGCAAACCGATGAGGGGCTCCGGTTACCATGTGGTCGAGCACAAGGGAGTGACCTACGCCTTTGCTACCAAAGAGCACAAAGAAATGTTCGAGGCCGACCCCGGGAAGTATGTGCCGGCCTACGGTGGATATTGTGCCTATGGTGTGGCGGTCGGGAAGAAATTCGTGTCCGATCCTGAAGCGTGGAAGATCGTTCAGGGGAGACTGTATTTGAACCTGGATCGGGATATCCAAAGCAAATGGGCCAAGGATATTCCGGGTTATCTCAAAAAGTCTGAGGCTAATTGGAAAGAAATCAAAGATAAAGCGCCGTCGGATTTATAACGGAGGTCGGCCGAGGTCCGTCGCGGTTTATGAGACGGGCCTCGGCCATTTTTTTAAAGTAACAATGTTGTAAGGAGAAATCTATGAAGCAGTTTGTCACCATAGGAACGATACTCATACTGGGATTGGGAAGTTTGGCAGGATGGGCGATGACAAATGAGGGAAAGCCTTTTGCCCCCAACGTTGACCCAAAAACCGGAACCATCAGTGTGCCCGCAAATTACCGGGAATGGCCCACGCTTGGTACATGGGCCCATGCCAAGGTGGAAGGTGCGCCGGGTTTGCAGGAATACCACGTCGTGTATACCCAGCCGGACACAATCAAGTATTACAACGAGAAAAACCGGTTTCCAGACGGAGCAGTGTTGGTGAAAGAACTCCTAAACGCCGACACCATGCCGATGACCACCGGGCCGGCAGTTGGTCACGCGACCACCATTAAAGGCTGGTTTGTGTTGGTCAGGGATACGAAGGGGCGATTTACAGAATCCAGCTTATGGGGAGATGGTTGGGGTTGGTCCCTCTTTAATCCGGATGATCCTCAACACACGGTGTCTAAGGATTACAAAATTGATTGTCTTCCGTGTCATACCCCGGCCAGAGAGGTGGCACGGAAAAATGCGGTTGAGGCGGATAAATGGATTTACTCATTTGGTTATCCTGTGCTTCAAAGGAAATGACCGAGCAACTTAAATCGGAAGATCCAACCCATTTGCACTGTCTCGTAAAGAGTTTCACTTACCGGAGATTTGCCCTTTTCGCCAAGGATTTTTATTTGACTTCGGGTTGCGAACCGGGTTCGGTTCGAAAGCCGGGGTTTGTTTCATTCGGACAAAGGATGCAAAGTCATTTCCACCCAATTGTGTAGGTTGAATCCTTCTGAAGCATATTGTGGAGGGGCAGACCATCTTGAATGGCTCAACCAGGGTCCGTTCATGGGTCAGCATGTCAGGCCGGTTAGCTTATTGACAGGCGCTGGTCATATGATCACCGGAGTTGGCGATCAAGTCTGTGGTTAAGCGTTTCATTGTATCCTACCCTGCTCCACCACCTTCTTCAGGCCCCTGTGAGGGAACGTTCCCGGGTCTGCCATATACCTGGGCAGAAAAGGGATTCACTAGTGAGTCAATACCGAAAGTAACCTTATTAAGTCTCCATTTTCATGAGCCAAATTTTTGGTGTCATTGACACCTTACGGCTCCTTTGCTACTTATCGGTTTGCCCTCTAGGGTCTGTGTATATCCTATTCCCTGTGAATACGACATTTTACCTTTTGTCCAAAGAACTCCTTTCTCGAAATGCGTAACACCATGAGGAGGTTAAACGTTTTGAAATTTTTAACTTATCTGGTCTTTTTTTCCTTCTCCTGGTTGGGATTGACCACACAGCCATTGGCGGCGGTCGGAGACGTGAATTACATCTCGGACGTGGTAACTGTGCCGCTACGCAGTGGGCCCACAACTGCCCATCGCATCCTCCACCGTGGCCTGCCAAGCGGGACCCAACTGACCATTCTCGCGATAGACGAGGAGGCCGGGTTTACCCAGGTTCGGACCACGGATGGGATGGAGGGCTGGGTCACGTCTCAGTACCTCATCGGGGAACCCATTGCCCGGGTCAAGCTGGCCGCAGCCGAGAAGCGCCTACAAAGTCTTAAAGCTGAAATCGAAAAAGAACGGGAGGCACGTGCGAGCATTCAGGCTGAGCACAAAGAAACCGACGCCAACAACCGGACACTCAATTTGCAGGTGCAATCCCTGTCGAAAGAACTCGCGGAACTGAAACGCATATCGGGCGATGCCATCAACGAGCATGCACGTAACATCGAACTTGTTCAGCAAAATACACTTTTAGCCGGCCAGGTTGAAGAATTATCCGCTAAAGCCAGGCAACTTGAAGAAAACTTACAACTCAAATGGCTACTGTATGGGGGAGCTCTGGTACTCATCGGTCTGTTAATCGGAGTCATTCTCAAAGCACGGCCCCGACAGGCAGCGAGTTATTCCCGTTATTCGTAAGGGCCAATCGTAAAGAACCCCTGCCAAAAGGTCTGTGTTCCCTCGGGCACCTCTCTCGCACGCACACTCGATTCAGCCCTGTCCGGTCAATCCACGCCGTCCGATTATTGCAATGCCTCAAGGGTCGCACGGAGTTCCTGGACCTCAGTCTTAAATAAGGCGAGGTGCTCATCCCGTTGGGGTTGTATATCCCTGAACTTCCAAAGCCGTTTAAAGATGGCCCACAGCTCCTTGTTATGGGTCACCGCGAGAGCGTAGGCCGGTGTTTCCCGTTTGGCCTCGTCCACACAACACAATGAATTGTCGAAAGCATGAATTTGATTGTGCAGGTCTTCCAATGGCTGATCGGACCCTGTTCCACCTTTCGCGGCTTCCGCACTGGCTTCCATCATGGTGGTGAGATTCAGTACCGTTTCGACGCTGGTGGCCCCTTTCGCTTTTTGGGCAAATTCATCCGCACGCGGATAGAAAACATAACTGCATCCGCTCAGACCGGTTATCAGAGCTGCTATCGCGAAAATTGCAGCAATCTTTTGCATAAGGCCCTCCAGAGTAAATGTGAATAGGTTGTGTAGAGTGTATGCTCTCTAGCCTACAAAAGATTGTTTCATAATTTGGGTTGATGGGGATTTGAGCGCATCCCTCAATACAGAGTTATTCTACCTATCTGAATTCTGGAGTGAAATTGACTTCGGGAGACATTTTTTCTGTTTTTTGTCTCTCAAGACTCAAGGCACAAACTGAACACAGTCTCCAGGTCATGTTGGTCCGTCTCCTTAAACTTCCATTTCAAATTCACCATCATTCTCATTTAATGTAAAATGGCATGGGCATCATTTTGGACGAGATTCTAAACTGGTAAGAGAATGCCAGTAAGTGAACGAATAGGTGCCTAACCATTCCAAACGATTAAAGGCGAAAGTCGAGGGCAATTTTTTGCCGATTCCACCTGCATCGATTGTGATACCTGTCGACAATTGGTTGGGGCTACGTTTGTGGAGGCCGGTTGAGTAATCGACGGTATTTCACTAACCGGGATCGAAAGAAGAAAAATCTGCCGCCTATCAAGCCTTGATAGCCTGTCACGAGGGGGCAATTGTCACTATGATGAAGAATCCTTTCGTTATGCCTTATATGGTGAAAAGATGATAATCCATTTTAGCATTGCGATGTGTATATAAAGTTGGTTAAAGATGTGCGATATAAGGTGAGATTCGGATACCAAATTTTTCGCCGAGATATCAAAAGAGGCCCTTTATGTCTGCTCTGATCCCTTTAAGCGAACCACCTTAGATCCTACTGTAATTTGTGGGAACGGGTGATACCCACGTTTCTGTACAGAGAAAATTTTCCAGCCGATTGGTTTTTATCTCAGAAAGATTGAAGCGGATCCGGCAGACCTTTTTCTAGGGATGTATTGTGAATGCTTTTTGGAGATATCCTAAAAAAAACATGCCGACCTTTAGAGACCGTTGTGATTCTTCCTTTTTGCAACCCATCTCCTACCAAATTATGGCATAAAAAATGTAGGTGGATAACCAACAATCATTCATCACACAGGAGGAGGTTATGAATATTCAAGGAAAATGGAAAGTGGTGTTTGCGACCATAATGATGGCCCTGATGGTCGGGTGCGCATTCAACCCACCGAGCAAAATGGTGAAACAAAATGACCATGCGCGTTTGGCGGAATGGTACCAGAAGGAAGCGGATGATCTTCATGCGCGCGCAGAAGAAATGCGCCAGATTGAGAAGGAGTATGAGTTCTTGGGGACTCCCAAAGAAGGGCATGAATCAAGCCTGGTGGAACATGCCACAAATTTAAAGGACCATTACACTAAAGCTGCGGAAGTTGCGGAAGCAATGGCGAAGGCTCATGCTAAGCAGGCAAAAAACCCGTAAGGACGTAAACGGGAATACTTTTGCCTTCGTGGGGAAGCTGGATTACTAGGGTGTGTATGCTGGTCAATGCTCATCCTGGGATGAGCCATTTAACCTTAATTCAAATTTGACGTCCAGAATTTTTTGATCCGTATCCTGACTGGGCGATAAAACTTTGGTTTTTATTCTCCGGTGATCATCTGTGGTGGGATCGGAAACTTTAGCGGCTCGGCGCATCGGAAGGGCTGGTATGGAATGAACCGAGAATGGAAAGATTGGTCTGGACATAACTCGCCTATTCCTTTGAGTGGGTATTACCCGGCCATGGTGAACGTACCCACCTTCCTTGTCGCCACATGAAAAAAGCCCTAGATCAACTTCTTGAACGACAGAGGAAATTCAAGTACTCACCGGGTTGTACACACAACTCTCCCCAACCAATCACCTTCATCCACACCACTCAGAGGGAGTGGTACAATTTTTGGAGTGAGATAAATCTGACCGAATACGTTTCTGTAATCTGAATGACAAATTTATCTCACTAATAATTGTAGACTGTGCCCAATAATGGTGCTTAATAGTTGAATAGAAAAAATATGAGGAGGCAATGTCATGCATGGCCACTATAAACTTTCCTGTGCCGTATGGATTGTCCAGCCATCGAATAAAGGAGCTTGGATGCTTTATCAGTGTGAGTCGAAGGTCCAAATGACCGAGAAAATCAGTAGATTCTGAGATGGGGTCAGAGTGTTTTGCCCACCCTTGAAGAACCCGCCACCGGACCCTGTAGAGTTGTCGTGGCGGTATTCGATCCGGAAGATGGAATTGGTCCACTCATACGGGAGCCGGTATTCCGAAGTGGCGGTAACCGCCCAGACGAATTGGTCAAAGCCGGTGATGAGACCATTCGGGTCCGAATAGAGTTCCGGTCGAAGCGCGACAAACCATGGTCTGGTGATTTGCCAGCGCGTATGAAGGGCCGCTCCCATATAGATTAATCGTGGGTTGCTCGGAACGGAGGCATTCTTTTGGGTTCCCATTTGATACTGGCCCGCAATAGTGACCCCTTTGCCTTTCCATTCAACGATGGTGTCTGAAAAGAATCGCCAGAATTCCAGTGAAGTGTTTGATTGATCAGGCCCATAATAGATGGTTTCTTTTATCGTCCAGGATCGATCGGGCTTGTATGTCGCCTGGGCTCCATAACTCGGCAGATCATTGGCGTTTTGCAGATGGAAATATTCATTGATGACGAAGACCGCACCGGTCCACCGGTCGTTGATTGGATAGACCGCATTCGCCCCGAACATGAGGTATGGTGAGTAGTCGGCCATCCAGGAGCGCGTATAGTTAAAATTATCCTTGGCATACAGGGATTCATAACCGATAAAACTGTTAAACAGTCCGGCCTGAACGGTCAAGCCGTTGCCGACCGGAGCCAGGTAGGATAAATTTGCCCGACCGAAGTGACGCCAGACATCGGACCCAGAGACACGAGGAAGGTTGGTCCCGAATCCGAAATCTTTGGAGTCCTGTCCGCCCTGCCCCAATAACTCTGCACCCCATCGGGACTGTACAGACGCACTCTTCCTAATATAGGCACCCCCCATGTTGAGTTCGAGCTCGTTGACTCGGGGCGTGGTGGCGCGATTGCGAAAAAGGTGGTTGTCGGGAAAATTAAAATCATGTGAATACCCAAGATCCACAAATCCGCCGTAATGCCATTGAGGCGGCTGGGCTTTCGGTGGCTGAGCCGACACATCCTGCACCTGTTCCATTTTATGGGGCACACTCTCAGATTCTTCTGCAAGAGCCTGAGTCATCGTGATTGAGCATGTCATCAATGTGATCATGCCCATCCACCAGGCAATCGATAACATTGTTAAATGGTTCTCCGTTTTCAGTTGTTTCCGATCGGGTAAGCGCGTTTTGATGTTTCTCCATCTTTAGGATGACCAGTTTGAAAGGCCCTCGCATCTGCAGGTTTGCTGGGTCATGTGAAGAAATAAATCTGACGATAGTGGTGCCCTTCATTCATAGCAGCCCAACCGTATCAGGATACATATCCGACCGGTGTCATTCAGACCTCTTTTGTACTGTATTTTTGTGGAAAAAAAAAGGGTCCCGGCCTGGAACCTGCCAACAATGAACAACGACCAGATAGGTTCTTTCCACCATTCTTCAGGAAAAAATGAAATCCGTGAGTTCGCCTCCGTCACCGCATTTAATCGCCAGGATATAGGGCTTGCGAACTGGGTTTACATTGGGCATGAACTGGATGTGAGGCAGGGGCATCGAATTTTCGAAAAACACGAAAAAGCCTTACTGGCTTCATGTTTCTGACTATGACGTAAAACACGAAAGTCATAAATCCTTAAGATTTAAACCTCATGGCCGAAAATATGAGTAAGCCTTGGCCGTTCTTCGAACATGATGCTGCAAACCTCGTTATTCATGAACAAGCCTGTGGCATTTTTTATCAATCTCACTCCCATTTGAGAAACACATCTTATGGCTACTAGAAAATTTCGATTAGTGACCCGAAGTGATTTTGACGGACTGGTCTGTGCGGTTCTGCTGAAAAAAGTGGGGATTATTGATGAAATCAAATTTGTGCACCCGAAAGACATGCAGGACGGCAAAGTGGACATTTCGGCCAACGATATCACCACCAATCTCCCCTATGTGGAGGGCGTGCATCTGGCGTTTGATCATCATCTGAGCGAGACCATTCGGAATAAGGGTAAGCGAAAGAATCATATTATCGATCCGACAGCTCCTTCTGCATCCCGGGTGGTGTACCGGCATTACGGCGGGGATAAGACATTTCCTGCTTCCTGGACCGAGATGATGGAGGCGGTCGATAAAGGCGATTCGGCCCAATACTCAACCAATGAAATTCTCAACCCACGTGGCTGGGCCTTGATGAATTTCATCATGGATGCGCGAACCGGATTGGGGCGGTTTAAGGATTTTCGTATTTCCAATTATCAATTGATGATGGAACTCATCGAAAAATGTATCACCCTTAGCGTGGAGGAAATCCTGACCCTGCCGGACGTGCAGGAGCGGGTGCAGCTGTATCAGAAGCATGCCGAACTGGCCAAAGGACAGATCCGGCGCTGCTCAACGATCCATGAAAATCTGGTGGTGTTGGATCTGCGCAATGAGGAAACGATTTATGCCGTCAACCGGTTTATGATTTATGCTTTGTATCCGGATTGCAATATGTCCATCCATGTGATGTGGGGATTGAAACAACAAAACACCGTATTCGCGATCGGCGCCTCAATTGTCAACCGGTCCTCCACGGTCAATATCGGCGAGCTTTGTCTCACATATGGCGGCGGCGGCCATCGGAATGCCGGCACCTGTCAGGTGGGAAATAACGTAGCGGATTACACGCTCAACGAAATCATTGAGAAAATTCACATGCAAAGCATGACCCAGGTAGATGCAGGAAAGCCAGCCTGTGCGACGGCTTAACAGGCAATAGATGGATGGTGTTACCGGCGCCGAGCCCACTTCCCGAAGCCTTCCTTAGCGTCAAAGCCCGTTAGCAACATTATTCCAAAGTAAGATAAGGAAACCCACCTGGAGGTGATCCTTTCTTGAGTCACAGCGGATTTTCCTTTTTGATATTCACCAATGGTGACTAATTTAATCATGGAAAGGCCTATATAAAAACAGACCAAGTCCCACAATATCTCCCCGACAAAAGATTAGACGTGCCGAAGAATTACCCCAAAAAACCGCTACTATAATTTCATCAGCTGGCATTATATGCACGGCCTCCTTATTCTCCTGAACTCGTAGTGTCCTTCATTGTTTACGCTGAGGAAGAATTGAGGGCACTTTAATTTTTTCTAGATTTGAAAATGTAATCCCCATCTTTTTGATGCGAAAGATGGCAGGATTGAGGCCTAGGAGTTCGGTGGCTCCGCCAGCGCCGGAACCACATTGAATCGATAGTAGAGATAGTATCTCAATCTCGAAGCTTTACTTCCTTGGAAGAATTCCGAGTTGGTGGTTGCCATGCTGAAGCTATTTACCTTTCTTCTGACCTGACCCCGATCCCGTTCGTAATTTCTTCCATCGCAAGGTGCGTAGTGTGTTGCATGGCCTCTAAGGGAGTTTCTTCAACTCGATCCACAAAACTGTGCGGGAAAGGGTCGATTGGAACGATCCGATCTTTATTGCGAATTTGGGTACAGGTTCAATCTGTATGCATAGCTCTTAAATAGTTACAAGGCTTCACCTCAAGGAATGGGTCGGAGAGGGAGACCTCTTGGAATGGAACCGTTCAAGCAAGAACGACGTGATTACCCAGCTGGCTCCAACCATTGTCAGCATGTAGAATCCACTCGCCAGTAAATGCCTTGTCCACAGAGACCACACGAAAAAAGCCGTAGCGTATACACACATAAGGGCTGTTCCGACAATATAGCCCGGAAGGGGGGCCTTTTGTTGTACTAGATACTTATGGGATTTTGGTGTCACGTCCCAACTTTGGACATTTCCGAGACCTTCGAGAGTACTCTGGGTCTGGGCCCACATCATTCCAAGATTCACAATAAATCCAACCGGAATGAATGAGGATAGCCCGAATTTCCGCACCGGCATTTCAGAATCGATCTTCCCCGTAACATAGTGCGCTTCAGCCAATCGTATACAGACAGAGCAGACGAGCAGCAGCGAGTATTCCAGATAGACGAACCACTGAAGACCATACTGAGCACCCATCAGGAACGCCGGGAGTGCCCCTAAGGTGAAGGGCAGAGAGAGAGCCGGGCCAAAACTACCTAATAGGCGTACCAAAAAATCGAGCCGAATCGAGAGTGGAAAGTCGCTTTTCCAGATGTCCCCGGCATAATATTTTAGTATTCTCAGCCATCCTCTCTTCCAACGCATCTGTTGAACGAGAAATCCGGTGATGGTTTCCGGAAGCTCCGATGGCACCTTGAACTGGTCAAGGTAAACAAGCTTCCACTTCTTGATATTGGCGCGGATACTGAACTCGACATCTTCGACTTCGGATAGGCAATTCCACCCACCTGCGTCCTCAATCGCTGCTTTGCGAATGATCCCTGCGCTTCCGTGGAAATGAATCCATAGCCCGGCGCGGGCCCGTGCGGCCTGCTCGAACATCTGGTGTGTATCCAGTTTTGTGGCTTGGAATTCAGTAAAACGTGACTTCCCCCGATTCAGATAAGACCATCGGGCCTGGACAATACCGACCTTGGTGTCTGTGAAAAAATGGACGGTTCGCTGAAGAAAATCTCGCGGGATAAGAAAATCAGCATCAAATATGGCCAACATCTCTCCTTTTGCCATGGGAAACCCGTTCTTGAGATTCCCGGCCTTGAATCCTTCCCGTGTTGTTCGTCGGATCACATTGATATCCAGTTCCGGCTGCTGATGCCGCAAGCGACACACTTCCTGCTGAATGATGGTTGATGTTTCATCATCGGAATCGTCAAGGACTTGGATTTCAAGCCGGTCACTGGGATAATCCAGTGCCACCGCATGGCGGATGACCCGCACAGCCAGTTGGCCTTCGTTTCGGATTGGAAGCTGTATGGTGACAGATGGGAGTGCGCTCTCTTCAAAACCGCACAGTGGCACAGGGTCCAACCCGTGGTTTCGTGCGTACAGTGCGATCAGAGATAAGTAATAGAGGGTGAGCCCCAATAGGAAGGCTCCGCACACAACCGGGACAAAAAAGGCCAACGTGGCTGCTACGCTAAGAATAAGTGGCTCCCTTTATGGTCGACCTCCTAAGGAGGAAGATGTCGGAGAATTGGAAAATGCCTCATGACGGAAGACAACTGGTAGTGACTCTAGGCAGCCATTTTTTGATTGCCAGGGAAAGAAAAATGTGTTTCCCCTTTCAGACTCAGGGCGATTTTCTATCCCACCACATGCTCCGGGTTAACTTAGTGGACCGTAACAAAAGAATCAGAAGTGCTTGCGGGCGAAAAATCACGGCACTACCCGAACCAATAGTTTGTTGGGCCCCTATGCAAAATCGATTTCATTGTTACAGGCCACTAGTTCTGGTGCCTCCGGTTCATGGTCACCGGACAAGCGCAGCTCGAATTCTGAAAGCCCCAGGCTTAAGAGGGCCGGAGTAATTGGAGTGCGTGGCATTGACAACTCCAATTCTCCTGCCATTATACACCAATGGTTTTATGGTTACGGTCAATCCCTTCACAGATGAAATCCTGTGCTTCCTCATATATTGTCAATAATTTGACAATAGGGCCCACCATATCACTCGACCCACAAAATTGAGGTCGTCTCGACCCATGCCAAATACATGGTATCAATCAACTCACTTGAGGTTGCTCCTCATCACGACCAGTGCGGGTGGTATTCTTTTTTCACTTGTGGAAAAGGGGTGGGTGTTTTCGGTAATTTTTGCTCTAGGAACTCTCGTCGCAGGAATACTTGTTGTCTGGGTTCGCCAGCCACGTTGGAAAAATGTGACCCTCATCTTGTTGAGTGTCTTTGCGTGTTTGGCCATTGCCGAAATCCTTTGTCTCCTGCTTAATCGGACAGACGAGTCCTATTCTGGAGAGTACACGACCTCCTATTTTCGGAGTGATGGGGAAGATGGTGATTTAGGGTATGAACCAAATCCGGGGAATTTTACTGTTCAGAAATATCACCGAGATCATCTCGTGTATAGCCAAACCTATGCCATTACCCCCCAGAGAATTCGCGAAACGCCCCAAAAGGTGCGTGCCGAAAGTTGCAATGTGGTCTTTTTTGGAGGGTCCTACACCTTTGGAGAAGGCGTAGGCGATCATGAAACCATGCCATATTTTTTTGCAAAAGAGGGCGATGGAAAATTCAACGTCTATAATTTAGGGTTTCATGGCTATGGACCCCATCAAATGTTGCGAGCGTTGGAGACGGAACGACTCAAGGCCATTGTGGATGGCCCTGTGCATCTCGTAATTTATCAGGGAATCCAAAGTCATGTGGATCGCGTTGCAGGAAATACATTTTGGGATCACTATGGCCCAAGGTATACGCTTATGCCGGGTGGGTCAGTGAGGTACCAAGGTGCGTTCCATGGGAAATGGTACAAAATTTTTTACGACCTTGTTCGTCATAGCGCACTGTATGGTTTTATTCAGGAACGTGTCATTCAAATGCATGCATTTGATGAGAGAAATATTCCTCTATATCTTGGTGTGGTAGAACAAAGCCGTCGTGCGATCGAAGGTAATCTTCACGCACCGTTTTATGTGCTGTTTTGGGATAAGGGAAGCGGGGATACTTTGACAGATCAGATTGTTGAAAAATTTAAAAACAACCGGTTCCGACTCATTAACATTTCCCAGATCATACCGGATATTCAAGTGAATCACGAATTGTATACTCTTTCCCCTTATGATCCACATCCGAATGCCACAGCCCATCACTTGATCGGAAAATATCTCGCCAAGGCTTTTATGGATGCTCCCTGCGATTCATTGACATTCAAGCAAGCGAAGCCCACCCGGTAAACCTTCGGTCAAATTTCTGAAATTTACTCAATGCAATGAGGGTCCATCTATGCGATCAACGGGTTTATGATGTAGGCCTTGTATCCGGATTGCAATATGTCCATCCATGTGATGTGGGGGTTGAAACAACAAAACACCGTATTCGCGATCGGCGCGTTGATCGTCAACCGGAGCTCAACCGTCAATATCGGAGAACTTTTCCTGGCGTATGGCGGAGGCGGGCAACGGAATGCGGGCACCTGTCAGGTCGCGAATGAAGTGGCCGGTTAAAACACTCAAAGAAATCATTGAAAAAATTCACATGCAAAGGTTGGCGCCAGCGGGAGATTGTAAGGCAAAGGATTGGGCCAATTTCGGGGCTATAGATGTGGACGAAAACGGTTTAACGCGCATTTGAATCGAACCCTGGATGTTACGAACAGGGCTTCGACAATCCTATACATAAACAAAAAAAGGGACCGGTGAACGGGATGTCGCCTACCCCCTTCCTCCAACAGCCACCGAAATATTGGAGGTATGATCGCTTTACCCCTTCCCGATTGATTGGGAGCCGTTTCCCATTCCGGTCCTTTCCAACCGGAGGGCATTGTTGACTTCATTGAATAATCCCAAGTTCGGTACTCATCTTGTTTAGAGAAATTTCTTCAGATTCTCTCCACATGGTCAATTGAACATTTTTAAAGTCATTCCATCGGTGCTGATAATCTCGGCGAGACCCATCGATCCCGAAAGTCAAAACGGGGCGAAAGGTCCGGACGGTGAACGCCATCGAGAGAGCGGTCAGGTTCCTTCTGGTAGACACTCACTTCAGGGCTTTACCTCACGGCCTGAATGGGAGGAGAGAGAGGCGGTTGACATCCTTTCCTGCCGGGAGTGGTGTTCCCGCAAAGCGGCCGAGGCGATTCCCTCCAGCATGCCGTCAAAAACGAATTGATGCACGAGATAGGTGCCGTACCAATAGGCGAGTCCGGCTACGCCCAGGGGGTCAAAGATCGCGGTCTGCCTGATAGTTGCGCCATCCCCCTCCGGCTGGACCTCGAATTCGAGCCAAGCCCGACCCGGGAGCTTCATCTCCGCCGATAAGCGGAGGCGGGTATGAGGAGTACAATCTTCCACCCGCCACCAATCAACGGTATCTCCGACCTGTAACCACTCCGGGTCCCGGCGTCCTCGACGGGTGCCGATGCCGCCCACCAACAAATCCAGAAATCCTCGCAGCCGCCAGAGCCAGTTGCCATAGTAATAGCCGGTCCCTCCCCCGATCCGGCGAATCGGGGCGAAGGCCTCCTCCGGAGAAACCCGGACAAATTTTTTCCGGGAATCCACCAGGCGATTCCCAAACCGCAAAGGATGTTTGTCCTGCGCGCTGCCGGAAGCTGATAAGGCATCCGACCAGCGGGTTTCCGCAAAGTCCTGATCTTCATTCCGTAAGGCACTGGCAATAGCCTCACGTATGCTCCGGGGTCGAACGCGGAAACGGTGGAGCGCGGAGGAGTCACGAACCACAGTCGGATAACGAATGCCATCGATCAGCTTGCGTCCCACACGGGCATAGACCGGGGTAACCAGTCCCAACCAGAGACTGGACAGTCTGGGGGTCAGGAAGGGAACGGGGATCATGGTCCGTTTCAACCCGCGTTGGCGGGCGTATTCCTTCATCAGATCCCCATAGGAAACCTGATCGGTTCCGCCGATTTCGAAGATGGCATGACCACTGATGTCTATTTCCAGTCCCTCCACGAGATAGGAGAGCAGGTCTCCGACGGCAATAGGTTGCGTCGGAACGGATACCCACCGGGGCGTGATCATGACCGGCAGCCGTTCAACCAGGGCACGAACCATTTCAAATGAAAGGCTCCCCGATCCAATGACCACGGATGCCCGAAATTCGATAACCGGAACCTGGAAGCCCCGCAGGATCTCCCCGACCCGATGACGACTCCGTAAATGGGGCGACAATTCGACACGGTCTTCACCTAACCCGCCCAGATAGATAATGCGTTGAACCCCGGCCCGCTCGGCCTCTCTGCCGAAGTTCTCGGCTCCCTGACGTTCTTCCGACTCAAATGATCCGCCGGAGCCCATGGAGTGGACCAGGTAATACGCGGTATGCACGCCTTCAAGGGCGCGGCCCAGGGATTCCGGCTCAAGAAGATCGGCTTGAACACACTCACATCGTTCCGCGAGGGAAGGGCGAATGAATTCGGGTCGACGGGCCAGACATCTGACGGTATAGCCCTCCTTCGTCAATTCTCCCCCGAGCCGCCCTCCGATGTACCCCGTGACTCCGGTGAGGAGAATGAGCCGGTCTTTTGGTGATGTGTCCGGTTGAATATTTTCATCCATTGGAAAAACTCCCCTGGCTTTGCGCCTTAGGGCGGGTCACCGCGCGTGTATCATGAGGCAGTCATGACACAGAGAGGAAAAAGTTGACCCCGTGGTTTCTCTTTTACCTTAGCAGGGATTGTTGTGATCAACCAAACAGCCGGTCCGTGCATCTTTATGCTGTGCCGGGTTGCCCAGGGCGGCTCAAGAAGCCGGCGGCTTGTCATTTCACGAACATCTTAAGCGCCGTGCTTACCTTGTTCAGGCACATTCTTCAGATTCTCTCTACACGGGCATGGGAACATTTTTAAAGTTATTCCATCGGTCCCTTGCATGAGTCGCAACGTCGTGGACCCTCAACTACATCCGCAGTCGGCGTTTGAGATGGAGTGGATGGGGGAATTGGAACCGGGGCCCCTCCCCGCAAGAGTTTGACCAGGCGTGAGTCGGGATATCGCAGAACAAGCTTGGGGATGAGAAGGAGCAGCGCCACCATGGCAAGTCCAAGAACCACCGTGAGCCAGGTCCCTCCTGTGACAGAACTTCCGGCATAGGTAAGCGCCAGAGTGGGAGGGATCATGCCCAGAAAGGTGACCAATGCAAACATACGGAGAGACATGTTGGTCAGCCCGGCCCCATAGCTGATCAGGTCGAAGGAAAAGATCGGGAGTAGCCGGGACAGGAACACAAAAATTGCCAGGTGATGGTCGGAACATGTTTCACAGAAGGCAATGTTCATCCGCAGGAGTCTGGTCAGCACTTCCCGTCCCAGGGCTCGTCCAATGAGAAAACTGACAATGGCTCCCAATTCCGCGCCCATTACTGCATAGGCGGCACCAAGAAACGGTCCGAATGCCGCTCCTGCGGCAATGTCCAGCGGCAGGCTCGGAATGGGGCTGATAATCACGGCGACCGCCATCAAGCCCATAAACAGGAAAGGGGCCGATGGCCCGGCCTGGGAAAGCCATCGGGTGAGCCGGTCGGGCCTG
Organism: Nitrospiraceae bacterium; assembly: GCA_020632595.1. Lineage (NCBI taxonomy): Bacteria > Pseudomonadati > Nitrospirota > Nitrospiria > Nitrospirales > Nitrospiraceae > Nitrospiraceae bacterium. Next base: position 194,150 of record JACKFF010000005.1, read on the forward strand.
AAAATCTCACCGATGTCGATGTGCTGTGTGACTAAAAAGACCGCGATCGGCAAGATCAGCAACGCTGCCGCTTTGGCCCGGAATGAGGCTGTCAGCCGCCTGGGAGAAAAACGGAAAACGGGGGGTGGATTGCGCACTACCCGCACACCTTCATTCGGATGAGCATCGTTGAACGCCTGCTTTCAAGGGCTACGTTATCTGTCTCTCCGGGAATGAAGCCTCGATAATCCCATGTTATTGGATGAAGTTCCAACCATGAAAGGAACTTTTATCCACATAAGGAAGATTATTCCGATTCCCGCCTTTGTTATGATGAGATCAACCGGGCCTTTTCAATATGACTCAAATAGGCAATCCACATAATTTTGTTGGACAGACGGTCCTGGACAAAAATCGAATCATCACGAAGAAGGAGATAATTATGGCCCCAACAAAACTCTCGTCGGGAAGCCGGCTCCCTGAATTCACCCTTCCGCTGGTCAGTGGGGGAGAGGTTACATTGGGCCATCCCAAAAAGACGGGGAACTGGCAGGTCGTGTTTATCTACCGGGGGCTGCACTGCCCGATATGCAAAACCTACCTGAAGAAACTCGAAGATTAGGCCAGGTCCAATTGATCGATATGTCCAACACACCGTTCAACCGGTCCGACCCGGAGGAGCTAATCGATACCTTAAAATGGATTCAGGAGAATGACTATCCGATTCGAGGGACGTATGAGTAGGGAACCCTAAAATACCTTGTGCCTGCTTGGGCTTTCGGTTGTCAATCGAAGTTCAATCGTACTTATCGGAGAGCTTTGACTTTCCTATGACGGCGGCGGGCATCGAAATGCAAGCAATTGTCATGTGGCGAATGAGAGAAGCATTACTAGGCAAAAACAGTTTCTTTTATTTGTTCCGCGTCTCGAACTACTCGATTTAAAACATACCTATCAATTTTCTTCATTCCAATGATCGAAATATGCCCAACAAGAAAGTCTGATGGAAAATCAAGAAATAATTTGGCAATTGACCCATTAAAAAACGAAGAAGATAGGACATCAATTCCAGAAAAATCTAGAGTCAAATACTCGTTTTTCTTTAAATGGCCGCAGATTATTTCATAGACCTTTTCGCCATCGGAATATTCTCCACAATAAGGACCAGTGATTTCTTTAATTGAAATATTCATTTTCAAAACCTGCTTGCCAAATTACTAAGATTATTAATATCAATATTAATACAGGAACCACATAAGTCAAAGGTAAGGTCCTTTATTGTTATATTACCATCAATATCTTGTATTAGAGAGCCATTGCCGGACACAATACTCAGTTGCCCGGAGCATTCTTTTAGAAATCCACTTAATATCCAAAGTCCCCTGCCAGCATTCTTCATTCCCTTACTAGTTACCCCCTCTTGAATTGCTAATTCCACAGCTTTTGCATGTGACCGAAGTTGAAGATAGGCTTGAGAAAGACTGCTTAGAAAGCCATTCCCAAAATCCACAATGGAAAGTATCATCCGATCTTCCTTAGGGTATGCTTGTGCACAGACAAAACACCCAATGGGTGATTGACTATGTTGAAAAACATTATTAATCACTTCAACTAAGGTTACATTGAAAATGGAAAATGCAGTATCAGAGTCCATGGAACAATTTTCACTTAACCAGCCAGCAACCCCAGCAATATATGAATAGTTAAGCTTTTCTAATTTCTTCAGACGAATGCCAGTCGAGTATGTTTCCTGTTGTATCCGAGAACCACTTTTCTGTTGTACAGCATCAGATTCAAATTCAAAGCAATCAAAAAAACCTTGATTTTTAATATAATCAAATACGATTTGACTTCTGGGAGGGGTAAAATAAATTTCATTATGATATTTATTTGACAATAATTCGGAAATAAAACATGCAAGTAAATTCAACCCAAGCGGTCGAAAGAATTTCACATTTCCACAATCAAAGATAATCGTATCTGGAGTTGAGGATTTCACTTTCTGATAAAGAGCAAGGGTGGACTTATAACATTCAATTTGATTCTGACACTGGTTAGGAAAAGCGATAAGCTGCATAAGATAGTCTAGGGTTTTTTACGTGGAAAAAGGTGTTATATTATTCTCAGAATTATTTCACATCTTCTCAATTAATTTTATCTCAATCTTTCAATCCCCATTTTTTGAAGCGGGAGAGGGGGGTGGTGGGTTTAATTCCCAGGAGTTCCGCAGCCCCGGCGGTGCCGTAGATTTTCCAGCCTGTTTTGTTCAACGCGGCTTCGATGTTCGACTTTTCCCGCAGGCGAATGTCCTCTTCGGTCAGAATCTCACCGGTATTGCCGCCGTTTTTCTTGATGGGCGTTTTGAGTGAAGCTCCGTTGGCTTGCGGAACCGGCAGGTCGAATTTGACCGATCCGCACCGGGAGGAAATCACCGCCCGTTCGATGATGTTTTGCAATTCCCGCACGTTTCCCGGCCAATGATAATTCTGCAATTTCACCACTTCGGCATGGGTCAAATCCCGCCCCGATACATATGAGTTTTCCCTGACATTGGCATGATTACCCCATAAACCGAAGGCTCTATTCTATCCCATTTGCCCAACTAAGGTAACACTTTCAATTTACCCTGACTTCACAATCCCCATCTGTTTGATTCGGGGGGGAAGAGTGTGCTGGGTCGTCATGTTTCATTGCCCCTGTCACACCGTCTTTTCATTTTCTGTTGACAGGTTGTTGTGGTGGCAGTAGCCTGACATCTGTGAGATTGGTGTGTTGCATGAACCCCCTATATGAAAGCTGAGGAACAATGAAAGACGAGAAATTAGAATCGGCCGTCACCTATTTAAAGCAGACTGTGCCGGGTCTACTGGTCGTTTACCGGTTTGGCTCCGAGGCCCAGGGTACGGCTACTCCCGGAAGCGATATTGATTTGGCCGTGTTGGCCCAGAATCGGCTTGCGCCAAATACGTTGGTGGAGCTTCAACAACGTCTGGCGACGATGCTTCATCGGGACGTTGATCTGATTGATCTCCGTGCCATTTCCACGGTAATGCAGATGCAGGTTTTGTCCACAGATGATTGTCTGTTCAGCGGAGATGACCGAGCCAGGGAATGGTTTGAAATGGTGGTTTATGCATCCTATGCCCGGCTCAATGAAGAACGGTCCGGGATACTTGACGATGTACGGACTCGAGGATCAGTGTATGCCGGATGACGTCGTTCTGAACAAGGTTGCGAGCCTGGAACGGTGCATTCAACGGATTCGTCAGGTTTACAGTCTCAACGATCAGAACCTCTATGAAAATTTGATGGCTCAGGAATCCATTCTGCTCAACCTTCAACGAACCTGTGAAGTGTCAATTGATCTGGCCATGCATGTAGTCCGCAAGCGTCGGTGGGGAGTTCCGAGAGCCGGGACGCCTTTGAATTGTTGCGGGCCAATGGACATCTGGACAGCAAATTAGCGGAGGCCATGAAGCGCATGGTGGGATTCCGGAATGTTGCCATCCATAAATACGATAAACTGAACCTGGACATTGTGAAGGCCATTATCACCCAGGGGCTCGACGATGTGCTGAAGTTCGGCCAAATGATGTTGAAACTGGAGGGGTAATGAGGTCCTTACCGTAGTTCGTCCAAATTTCTTGGCTAATCCGGCTTTCCTGCCTTGTCTTTTCTGGATGAGAATTCCCTACAACTCCCAAAAAGTCTTTAGCTTGCCTTCTCAATCCCCCTTTTTCTTGATGGGCTTCGAAAGTCGTTCCATGAAATTTTAAAAGTGATCTGCCTGAATTGTTTCTTTACCGAGAGAGGACGCCTCCCGCCTGGGCCCATGGGTGGACGCTCTTGTTATCTCTAGTGGACCTTGTTTGAGCCCAGCGAGTTGGGCCACCTTCCTAAAAGTTGGCGTCCATCCCCTTTTTGAGGTCGGACGGGGCGTCACTGGTTTTGGGTCCTTTTGCCGAAATAAATGGGCCTCGGCTGCCGGACCGAGACACGGCGGTTCTCATACATCACATAATTCCCATTTAGTAGATTGGCGTTGGAAGTCAATGCGGGTCAAGTCTGTTGTTATCTAGCTTGGACTTCTTGCAAACCCAAGGACTGCGGCACGCCATAAGGAATATCTGCCTAAGCAAATTACAACAACCGACGCGACCCATAATTTTTTCCAAAGACTTCCCTCATGATTGTACTTGCTCACGCGAGTAATTTACGCACACGCAACCTGGAATATGCCCTCGAGGAATTGAATTCAACGCCTTAAAACGTATAAATGACACGCAGGGCGGACAGATGGAGGGTACTGCTTTGCAAATGCTTTTCCACATCGGAAATTTTCGTGCGCAGTAATTGCACTTCTTCATCGCGAATGGTCGGGTTGCGCTTTTGCAGGGTGAGGAGACGCTGTAACTCGTTATCTAATTCTTGATGCATCGCGGCGATGGCAGCATTGCGGAGCACCGGGAGCTGTTGTGCGGCGATTTCCTCAATGTGTTGCACCTGTTTTTTTAATGTCGCACGTGTGCTCGCGATCAATTCCTGTGCGACTTCCCGATTGATCTTTTCCAGTAAAGTTTCGTAGTTGTCAGGTGGTAGTTGCTGGGTATAGTTTTCCCCTTCCTGGTTGACCAGCAGGCGCAGTGCGTGGCAAGGAAGGTAGCGTCCGATCTCTAATCCGGCGGGTGCAGGGCAGTTCGATTCGAATATGGCTTCGATTAAAATATTGCGAGGCGGAAGTTGTGGCAGGTGTAACGCGCAGACGCTGACCCGGCCTCGTTCTCCGTTCAAAACCAGGTCGATTGTCGCACGCACTAATGGGTGTTCCCAACTCAGGAATTGCATGTCTTCCCGCGCAAGGGCCTTCTCGCGATTGGTCGTCACGGTGATGCCGTCTTCGGGTAACTCAGGAAATTGTGCCACCTGTAAATGAGCACCCGGTCGTACGATCCAACTGCCTGGCGAATGATCTTCAATTTCAACCCCAAAACAATCAAAGGCATTTTCAAGGTATCCTAATAAAATGTTCTCCTGTTCATTGTGTGTGATTTCTTGAATCAGCGGGGCAGCAATTTCCTGACGGCAACCGCTGAGTTCGAGCAACCGGTTGCGCCCAAGGTTGAGTTGCCTGGTCTTTTGCTCGTGCAGTTGCCTGCATTCCTCGATGAACCGGTCCTCATTGAGGTGGTCGCTGGCAAGGTAAGCAGCAAATTGTTCTTCCATTTCGGCCTTGATGTGTTGGCCGGTTACGCAACAATGCTCAAACGCATTGAGTGCATCATGGTACCAGCGGCTCAGTCGCGCGCCTCTTGAACCTTCCGCGACAGGCACGTGAATATGGATATCGTGCTGCTGCCCGATTCTATCCAGGCGGCCAATGCGTTGCTCCAGCAAGTCGGGGTTTTCGGGTAAGTCGAACAAGACGATATGATGGAGAAATTGAAAATTTCTGCCTTCGCCGCCAATCTCCGAGCAAATCAATATTTGCGCACCGTCTTCGGCATCGGCAAACCAGGCGGCAGCGCGGTCTCGTTCCAGGAGACTCATGTGTTCGTGAAAAGCACCGGCTGGCAGGCCATGGTTTTTTAGCAATATTGTTGATAGGGAAACCGCGGTCTCGGGGGTCCCGCAAATCAGGAGAACCTTGTGCGGCGATAGTTCTCGTAGTTTATTGGAAAGCCAGTCAATACGGGTCTCGTTTCTGTCGTCGTCGAGTAGAGCAGGAATGAAGTGACGCCGGGGAAACCCGCTGATCGTCGCACGCGTGTTCCGGAATACCATACGGCCAGTGCCGTATTGATCAATCAAGCGATCGATGAGGTGTCGTCGAAGTGTGTAGGCATCGTCATTAGCGGCATTGATGGCTGCCAGATCAATTGCATCGCTATCATCCATGAGCGAACGTACATGGGCTAGATCATCTTCAGTTATGGTCTGATGATCGAGTAGAAGATTTACCAGCACGGCAGTCGCGGCATGGTGTTCCTCCTCGGCTAAGTAGCTGTCGAGCGAGTGGAAACGCGCCGGGTCGAGGAGTCGCAAACGGGCAAAATGCCCTGCCGTGCCAAATTGCTCGGGTGTGGCTGTTAATAACAAGACTGAATCTGACTGATTCGCTAAAATTTCGATTTGTCGATACTCCCGGCTGCTCTCACTCGGCGTCCACCTAAGATGGTGCGCCTCATCGACGACCAATATATCCCAATGACACATGGCAATTAACGGCGCGATATCATCGCGGCAGGCAAAGTGTAATCCGCATAACACGAGAGAGAATTGGTCGAAGAAGTTTTCAGGAGGGACCGATTCTTCCGGATTGTCGAATGCCTCGGGGATATGTGAAAAATATTGCTCATCGATTATGGTGAAGCGCAGGTTAAAGCGCCGGAGCAATTCTACCAGCCACTGATGCAGTAGTGGTTCCGGGACGATAACTAATGCACGGTGTATTTTTCCGGTCAGTATCAGACGGTGCAGAATTAAGCCGGCCTCAATGGTTTTACCGAGCCCCACTTCATCGGCGAGCAGAACACGCGGGGCGGTGCGCTTTGATACTTCATGGGCAATATAGATTTGATGTGGAATCAGGCTGACACGTGGCCCGTGAAGGCCAAAGCTTGATGATGTTTGTTGTGTGGCGAGGTGTTGCAACGTGGCGGCACGCAACTCAAACCATCTGTTGTCGTCAACTTGCCCGGCAAACAGTTTGTCTTGAGGTAAATGAAACGTGAGTGCATCGGGCAGTTCACGTTCATGCATGGTGGCAGGCTCACCACTTTCTCGAAGCCCGTGGTAGCGCACTGTGCCGCCGACATGTTCTATTTTGGTGATCGAAAGACGCCCACCATCCATACTTTTTATTGAATCACCCACACCAAATTCAACGCGTGTCAAGGGAGCCGTGGCTTTTGCATACGTGCGTATTTCATTAGCGGCGGGAAATTCAATTTGAACCGTGCGAAAGGCCACAGATTGGACGATGCCCAACCCGAGTGCCGCCTCATTGTCACTCACCCAGCGTTGGCCAGGAGTAAAATCATCCATCATATTCGTTCATCTTTTTTAAAAGGTAATGATTGCGTGGCTATTAAACACGAAAATCGATTTTGGAGAGGTGAAGTGAGTCTGCGGCATTCCCCGCCATGGTGATTGTTCTATGCAGGGTGTTTTTCTTGCTCTCCTAAAAGGCGAATACTGAAAATGCTTACCTCATTCCCGGCTCATTGGTGAATACATTTTTGGTTTGTATTCCATTCCTACCTCAATTCAAGTTCGTGACACAAATCTAATGGGTCTTCCTAATCCCCATTTTTTTGATACGGGAGAGGAGGGTGGTGGGTTTGAGGCCCAGGAGTTCCGCAGCTCCACCGGGGCCGTAGATTTTCCAGGCTGTTTTGTGTAATGCGGCTTCGAGGTTGGCTTTTTCCTGACGGCAAATGTTCTCTTCGGTCAGAATCCGGCCGGCGCTGTCCCCATTTTTCTTGATGTGCGTTAAGTGAAGACCCGCTGGCTTGCGGCACAAGCAGATCGAATTTTACCGGTGGAGATCTACAATCATTTTCGAGAAGAATTTCGCTTGTCCAACTATTTCTTGAAAGAGGCCTGACTCTCCCCGGAGGCGTGGCCTGCCAGTAAGCCCTCAATGCTAATATCTTCATCGAGGTCTTCCCAGTGGATTCCCTCTCCTTTGCCAATTAATCTCCAATTGTTTCGTTCTTTTGGTGTCCCGTTAACAAGTCGTGGAAACCATACCAATGGGACCGAAATTGTTCGTCCATCCCCTAAGTCGACACTTAAGGTATCGTCTGTCACTGTTACATCCTGTGCACTGGGAATCCGATGGTCAACGCCCGGAATACTCATTCCACCCCTCCACTCATTTTTGATGGGATTCTCATTAGGGAAGAGGTTCGATTTTGTCCAAAGGTTCCAAGCTCTTCGCTTTTTGCCAATCAGAAAGAAGCTCCTCACGATGAAGCGTGGCCTATTCGGAAACAAGGGCTTGAGCGCGTGCGGGCAATCGACCTGAAAACACAGCCAACGTATTTACATCTATGAGGGCTTCATCCCCTGCGTACTCGGCATGAAAGTGGGGAGGATTGTGATCATCAAAATACATCTTGATGACAATCCCATAAAAGCGACAAATTTCAGGCATTCATGCCTGTCTTCAGATTTGGAAACATATCCTCAGGTGTTTTTTTCGTCAGTTTCATATAGAGAGAGTCCGGGCATAGGTCAATTTCATCGCTCCATGAAATTTCTCTGAGAGGTCCAATTCGGACTCCTCTGAAAAAATCCGGTTGATCCCAGGCCTTGAAAACGCCCTTTCCTGCCAGGTGGGACAAGTCGACCTCTCCTGATACGCCGTCATCATAGCGAAGCCACAGGCGGAAATTGGGAAGTGGTTTGACTTCTAAAGGTTTCGGCATCTATGTCCTTCCTCTGGGGTCATGATATCACTCAGGGTATAAGAGACCAAGAGTTCCCAAATATGAAGGACTATTCCGTACAGAGAGATGTCCGGGATTAATCGTCAATTGTTCACCCTACTTTCTCAATCCCCATTTTTTTGATGCGGGAGAGGAGGGTGGTGGGTTTGAGGCCCAGGAGTTCCGCAGCTCCGCCGGGGCCGTAGATTTTCCAGCCTGTTTTGTGTAATGCGGCTTCGATGTTGGCTTTTTCCTGAAGGCGAATGTCCTCTTCGGTCAGAATCTCGCCGGGGTTGCCGCTGTTTTTCTTGATGGGTGTTTTGAGTGAGGCTCCGCTGGCTTGCGGCAAGTGCAGGTCGAACTTGACCGATCCGCACCGGGAGGAAATCACGGCCCGTTCGATGATGTTCTGCAATTCCCGCACGTTTCCCGGCCAATGATAGTTTTGTAATTTCACCACTTCGGCCTGGGTCAATTCCCGTCCCGTGCAATTCAGTTTTTTGCGGACCTGGGCCATGAACATACCGGCCAACGGCGGGATATCCTCCTTGCGATTGCGGAGTGGGGCGACTTCAATCGGGAAGACGTTCAACCGGTAATAGAGATCCTGACGAAATCTTCTGGCTTCCACTTCCTGAGCCAGCTTCCGGTTGGTGGCTGCGATAATGCGGACATTGACCTTTCTGGTGGTTTCCTCGCCTACCCGTTCGTATTCTCCCTCCTGAATGACCCGCAGGAGTTTGCTTTGCATCTCCAGGGGGATTTCTCCCACTTCATCCAGAAACAGCGTGCCGCCATCGGCCGCTTGAAACCGTCCGGCGCGGTCTTTCATGGCGCCGGTGAAGGCGCCTTTGGCATGCCCGAAGAATTCGCTTTCATAGAGATCTTTGGGAATCGAGGCACAGTTGACCCGCACGAGCGGATGCTCCTTGCGTTGACTGCGGCGGTGTATTTCCCGCGCGACCAGTTCTTTTCCGGTTCCCGACTCCCCCGAGATGATTGCGGTGGCATCGGTGGGGGCCACCAGTTCAATCTGTTGCACCAGGTTGGCGATGGCGGGACTCTGCCCGATAATATCGCCAAAGTTCTGCGCTTCCAGGACTTCTTCTTTTAAGAATGTGTTTTCCAGTTCCAGTTGGGCTTTCAGCCGTTCGATTTCCTCGAAAGCCCGGGCGTTGGCAATGGCCACCGCCACATGATCGGCAATCATCCGGAACCAGACCGTGGCCTCATCGGTGACTGGTTCCCGTTCGAAGACGGCCAGCACACCAAGAATTTCCCCTTTATAGATAATGGGCTGCCCATGAAAGCCCTGAATGCCTTCCTGTCTTGCCCAGTCGGGCCTTGCAATCCAGGCGAGATTGTTTTCCATCTCATTGATAACGAGTTGCTCGCCCGTCTTTCCGATTCGTCCCACCTTACAGACGCCCAACGGAAAGCGGGCAAAGTACCCGTCGGTGTTTTTCCATTCCGTTTTGGCACCCTCGCTTGACCGGCCCGCACTGGCTACGAGATGGAGGCATTTCGTCTGATCCGGGCATTCCTCCTTTAACCGGCAGGTGGAGCAGATATCACCCGGCCGGATCAACCAGATTCTTGCCAGGACCACAGTGGGCCGATCCGCCAGCCGTCGCACGATCAGCCACAACAAGTCGTTCAATGAACGTTGCTGGGCGATGTCCAGCAAAAGGCATTTCAGGGAATCCAGCGTCGTGCCCTCCCGGCACTCTGGTGTGGTCGTGTTCATGGTTGAAACGATAAACGAAATTTCGTTGACTGGCAATGAGTTTTCGTCAAGCACGAAATATCGTCGTCAGAAAAACGTTGTAACATTTTTAAAAATATTAAAAAACAACAACTTAAATATTTTATGAACATGGCATGTTGATTGAATTATCACGAAAAAGTGTCTGACATATTTTATTCACATTCACTCTTTTTAAGGAGATACCCAACGATGCCACGATTACCTGCACTCAATCCGGAAACCGCCACGGGCCAGGCACAACGTTTGTTGAAAGGCGTGGAAAGTAAGCTGGGGTTCGCGCCCAACATTATGCGGACCATGGCCAACTCGCCGGCCGTCCTTCAGGGGTATCTCGATTTTTCGGGAGCCCTCTCGAAGGGCCGTCTTCCGCCGAAGTTTCGCGAACAAATTGCCTTAACCGTTTCCGAGGTCAATGACTGCCGGTATTGTCTTGCGGCCCATTCGGCCATCGGCCGGACGGTGGGGCTTAGTGAGGAAGCTATCGGTGACAGCCGGCGGGGCGAGTCGCCCGACATCAAGGAGGCCACGGCCCTGGAGTTCACGCGGCTGGTCGTGTCGAACCGCGGACAGGTTTCGGGGGAAGAGGTCGCCAAACTCCGCAAGGCCGGGTTCACGGACGGGGAGATCACGGAGATCCTGGGCCATATTGCCCTGACTCTGTTCACCAATTATTTCAACCACGTGGCCGGGACGGAAGTGGACTTCCCTGCGGTTGCTGAGCTGGAAGCCAGAGCCTAAAGCCGTTCAGGTCGTCATTCAGAGCCACCCTGACTCAATTTTGAATTTCATGAAAGGAGAAACATCATGAGCACACACACCGCCATCAATCTGCAGGACAGACTGGAAGACTTGTTGGCCTACATCCGGGGAGGCCGCATTCTGGATGCCATCAATGAATTCTATGCGGACGATGTAACCATGCAGGAGAACGATCAGCCTCCAACGGTCGGACGAGAAGCCAACCTGGAACGGGAGAGCCAATTTCTCAACACGGTAAAAGAGTGGAAGCGCTTTGATGTGACGGCCAAGGGCGTCGGCGACGACGTGACGTTTTATGAAACGGTCATGGACTGGATAGCTACGGACGGCACTCCGGTTCATGTTGAGCAGGTGGTCGTTGCCAAATGGCAGGAGGGCAGGATTATCCATGAGCGGTTTTATCACAATTAATCCAACATACTTTTCACCTATCCAAAAAGGAGATTGATCATGGCACTTCCCAATCCAGGCATGGACATGATTCCCGATCAGACGGCTTTAGTCATTACCGACCCACAGAATGATTTTTTAAGCCCTAAAGGCGTGGCGTGGAGCGTCGTCGGTGAAAGCGTGATGGAGAACAACACGGTGGAACATCTCGACACACTCTTTCGAATTGCAAAGGAGACGGGTATCCAGGTGTTTGTTTCGCCCCACTATTATTATCCTTCAGACCACGGATGGCAGTTTGAAGGCGCATTGGAAGCGGTGATGCACGGTATCAACATGTTCGATCGTGTCGATCCGTTAAGTTTGGAGAATTTTACAGGCTCTGGTGCGGATTGGCTCGACCGGTTCAAGCCATACATTGCTGACGGTCAGACCATCGTTGTGAGCCCGCATAAAGTCTACGGTCCTGAAACGAATGATCTGGTTTTGCAATTGCGCAAGCGGAAATTCAACAAAGTTATTCTCGCCGGCATGTCCTCGAATCTCTGCGTAGAATCCCACATGCGGGAGTTGATGGAGCAGGGCTTTGAAGTGGCTGTGGTCAAGGATGCGACGGCAGGTGCCAAGGTACCTGAAGGCGATGGCTACAAAAGCGCGTTGGTCAATTTCAGAATGATTGCCAATACGGTGTTAACTGCCGAAGAGGTCGTCAACCATCTGCAAGGCACAGTGGCAGCCGTGTAGGAAAACAATATGTGTTAACTCGATGGATCGTTTTTGAAACGTACAGGCTTATCGAATCATTTGGGTAAAGGAGAACCACCTCATGAAACACTTTAATAAATTTTTTAAACCTCTGATTGGGATATTGGTTGTTGTGCCATTCGGCCTTATAGGCATGTTGGGTATGGGGGCGATGGCCTCAAAGTCGGAAAATCCGCAACCGCCTACCCCTCAACCCACGTCCGTGGAGATCAATCATCCGACTCTCCATAAAACAGTGAACGTCAACGGACTGGAAATCTTTTATCGCGAGGCGGGCCCAAATGATGCGCCGACCATACTTTTGCTACATGGATTCCCGACCTCGTCCCATATGTTCCGCAATCTGATCCCGCAATTATCAGACCGGTTTCATGTGGTGGCTCCGGATTATCCGGGTTTCGGGAACAGTTCCATGCCGACAATCGATCAGTTTACCTACAGCTTTGATAATCTTGCGAAGGTCATGGAGCAGTTCACCCAAGAAGTGGGCTTGAAAACGTATAGCCTCTACATGATGGATTATGGGGCGCCGGTAGGGTTCCGGCTGGCAGTGAGTCACCCAGAGCGGATCAACTCTCTCATAATTCAGAATGGGAATGCCTATGAGGAGGGCTTGCGCGAGTTTTGGAAACCGTTTCGGGCGTATTGGAAGGATCGTACGCCGGAAAATGCCAGGGCCCTCAAAGGTTTTCTGAATCTGCCGGCAACCAAATGGCAGTATACCCATGGAGTGAGAGATCCGGAAGCCATCAGTCCCGATAATTGGCTGGTGGACCAATATCTGTTGGACCGGGCAGGCAATAACGACATTCAGTTGCAGTTATTCGATAGTTACGGCTCGAATCCACCGTTGTATCCCAAATGGCAGGCGTATCTGCGTGAACATCAACCACCCACATTGATTGTGTGGGGAAAGAACGATCAGATCTTTCCTGCCGAAGGCGCATTTCCATACAAACGGGATGTGAAAAATTTGGAATTTCATCTGCTGGACACAGGGCACTTTGCCCTTGAAGAGGACGGACCGGTTATTGCCACTCACATTCGCCATTTTCTGGATACGCGGGTTGTTTCGGGACAATCCGATCATGTGAAGGAGAATCCATCATGACACAACTCACCAGCGACATTGCTTTCACTCCATCAGTCAAAGCCGTGCAGGAGCGACTCGGGTCACGACAGCATTATACGCGAATGGAAGAAGGGGAGGGATGGTCGGACACCATTACACCGGAGCTTGCGGACTTTATCTGTGAGCGGGACTCCTTCTATTTTGCCACCGCGAGTGGGGCAGGAAGGCCCTATATTCAGCATCGAGGCGGCCCCAAGGGTTTTCTCAGGGTGCTGGATGACCGGACTCTCGCCTTCGCCGATTTCAGAGGCAATCGCCAATATATTTCATTAGGAAATCTGGCCGAAAATCCTCAGGCCTTTTTGTTCCTGATGGATTACGCGACCCAAACGCGAATCAAGTTGTGGGGAACGGCAGAGGTCATTGAAGATGCTCAGGACTTGCTCAAACAACTCACCGATACACCATACAAGGGAAAGCCCGAACGGGTTATTCGGTTTCATGTGGAAGCCTGGGATGCTAACTGTCGACAACACATTCCCGTTAAATATTCACAAGAGGAGGTCGAGCGCCTTTTGTTGCCCCTTAAGAACCGGATCGTTGCCCTGGAAAACGAAATTGAGATATTAAACAGACAATTACGGGTGTCCGCGTAAACGAATGTCAGTCGTTTAATGTCCATTGCCATGCTGAAATAGGAGACAAGGAAATGAACGCATCCGTACAATTCAAGGAACCAAGGTCCGAATCGATAGGAGTCTGATTATACACACGGAACTACAAGGGAGTGTTGAATAATAAGGATGTTCAAGGGCAAATTTGCCCAGGATTAGATTACTCATCAACGGCTCCGGGTCGGTTCAAAAAAGCATGCCCTGAGTCTTCCCGAAGGGTCCGTCCAGCAAGGCCGCAGCCGTTTTTACGCGCGGAGAGTAAGCTGAGTACGTGAGCACGGGAAAATGACGAGAACGCCACTGGCGGCTTTTTTCAACAGACCCTGCAAGGGAACATCGAACCATGAATCATGAATCTGAACAGTGGGAAGAGATATTCCGGACCCTCTTCGAACGCAAGGTCGCAGCCTATAAAAACGGGGAGCGTCGGGTGGATAGGATGTTTACGAAAAAAGAGGATGATTTTCTCCGATCGATCGGGGCCACGCCTCAGGAAGTTTTTGACTTTGTGGAGGACTGGTGCGATGCCGGAGAACCCGATCCGGAAACCGCTCTCGCTATCACCAGGATAAGACGGGACTTTTTTTTGAATGATCAACAGGGGCAGTATTCAAAAATGGTGAAAATCACTGATCTGTTTCCGCCAAGGGAGGCGAAGCTGGCCGGCTTGGAATGGTTTCCCCGCATTATCGAAAAAGCCAGAGCCAAACTTTATGGAGAGTTACCGCCCGATCTGATGTATAGTTGCGGTGCGGATCGTCGATTTCTGAGAAAGGTCAACGTCAACCCCGTTGAATTTCTCCAAATGGTCAGGGAGGCGGATGACGACGTGGACCGCATTGTGAAATTTGTGACGGAACGATCAAAAACCTGACCACGATGATTTTTTGAAGGAGGGAGCTGATGCCAAGGATCGTGCGCTTTCATCAAACAGGCGGACCTGACGTTCTGAAGATAGAGGACTTACCTTTGGCCGAACCGGGTAAGGGAGAAGTTCGCATGAAGGTGGAGGCAATCGGCCTAAACCGCGCCGAAGTCATGCTGAGAAAAGGCCAATATCTGGAGACTCCCCAACTGCCCTCTCGGATAGGCTATGAAGCGGCAGGAATCATTGATGCCGTCGGTCCTAATGTCACAGACCTCCGGGTCGGGGACCGGGTGAGTACGATTCCGTCTTTCCCCATGAGCCAATATGGGGTCTATGGTGAGAGTGCCATCGTCCCGGCCTCTGCGGCCGCTCCTTATCCCGACAACCTCTCCGCCATTGAAGGTGCCGCCATCTGGATGCAATACATGACGGCGTATGGTGCGCTCATTGAATACGGAAACCTGAAAACAGGCGACACGGTTTTGATTACGGCCGCCAGCAGCAGCGTGGGATTGGCGGCCATTCAAATCGTCAAAGCCACCGGAGGAGTCGCGATTGCTACGACTCGTGGCGCCGATAAAAAAGCCTTTCTCCTTGAAGCGGGAGCCGATCATGTGATCGTGACTGATGCGGAAGATCTTGTGGAAAGAGGGATGGCGCTCACATCCGGAAATGGCGCACGCCTGGTGTTTGATCCGGTTGCGGGTCCGTTGTTGGAACAACTTGCCGCCGTCACCGCACCTGGCGGGATCATCTTTGAATATGGGGCATTGGCTCCACACCCAACCCCATTTCCTTTGTTCCCAGCCCTGGCAAAAGGGTTAACCATACGAGGGTATACGCTGTTTGAGATTGTCAAAAATCCGGAAATGCTGAAGCGAGGGAAAGGGTATATTTATCAGGGATTAGAATCGGGCGCTTTGAAACCGATCATCGATCGCACGTTCCCTTTGGCCGAAATTGCGGAAGCACATCGCTACATGGTCTCCAACCAGCAAAAAGGCAAAATCGTGGTGACTGTATGAAATCCGGAAGCCTCTTGCAGGTTGAAGCTTACAACAATGGAAGAATTGTGGGCAGCCCTCCCGCCACGTGACGTTGCTCGGTTGAACGGAGGCGGATTTTAAAGATCACGCGGCGGCTCTTCTCGCGGTTCACTCTGCTATGCCCATCGTAGATCAAGTCTTGTCTGCCACGGCCGGAAGCTGACGTCATCGCTTGGAAGCATTGATAGGCCGACGGCTCTTGCGCCTCAATGGCCTCCAGTCCCTTCACCATGACGGCCAGGGATCGCTCCTGGCTTAATTTTAAATTATAGGCATCGTCCCCGCGATCGTCCGTGTGACCCTGGATTGCGAGGGAATCGATTTTGTCGCGCAAGGGTCCGCATAAGACGGCCGCGTAGAACGGCATCGCCTCCTGTAAAAACTGAACGGCGTCATGAGAAAGAATGCTTTGGCCAAACTCAAAATTGAGTTTATTGTCGGGGACGACGATGAGAAGGGTGAGCGGATCGTGGGGATCGGCATCCAGGGTCAGTCCTAATCGCTCCAGGTGGTCCCGAAGGGCCGCCTGCACATTCCTTTTGTGTTCTTGTAATTGCGATTGGGCTTCGGAGGGGGTTTGGGTGATAAAGGCCGCAAAGAGCAGAATGAAGATCATGGCCAGTGAGGTCATGAGATCAATGATTCCGCCTGTCGTGGGAGAACTGGTGTTGTCCTGATCCGTCGGGGAACTCATCCTGTCCGTCGGTGTCTGACCGGCCCCGGCCGTTTGGACCAGGAGCCGATTTTATCGAAAAAGCTGGTCATGGAAGGACTCCGGGAGTACGCAGAGGTTTTCCAGAGAGCTGGGCGGTCTTCGAAAGGTGTTGCTGTTGGCATGGGATGCAGGTTGGCTTCCTTGAGCCATTTGGTGAGGCTGTGAATGGCATCATTCAATTCATTGAGGGAACCATGAAGCCGGTCCGTCATGACGCGTGGAAGTTCCGACAGGGTTCGTCGGATTTCGGCATGTTGCTCCTGCTGCAATGTCGTCAAAGTTTGAATGGCCGCTGTTAAATCGACGGTTGAACCGGCAAGCCCGTTTGTCTCCCATCCGACAAGGTGTGGGCGGCTTTCTCCCCCGGAGGACTTATGGTCTTTTGGTGGCCGGCCTTGCATGGCCGTGAGTTGCTCTAACATTTGTTCCATGGTTTTTCGGGGAAAGAGTCGATCAATGAGACCAAGAAAAATGTAATGATCGTGTATCAGTCGGGCCATGAGCGGTTTTTCAATGAACGTGAAGACATTGGCCACAATTAGTCCGACGATGGAGGTCAGGAACTTTCCTGCCAGTCCGTTTATCAGCCCCTGAATACCAACAATCTCACTTCCCTCGGCATGGAGCTTGCCAAGACCGATAAACAAGGCGAGAAAGGTCAGAAGTAACCCAAGACCCGTAATGAACGAAGGCAATTGTCGATAGAACGGCAGATTCACATGTTTGGCAATGAGGGCTTCATGAGTAAACACTTCTGCTGCGGGTTTTGTGCTGAATATCCGCGGATCAACAAACCACGGGACTTGTTCAAGGATGAGTGTCATTCGGTATTGCGCCCATGGGTCGCGAAAGATGGGTTCCTGTTGCATTCCCGAGTCAAGCGTGTGGATGTCTTCACTGTCCAGCCGGCTCGAAGTGGATGCCGCCCGGCCCACATGGGTTGAGAATCCCTTTCCCGGGTGATGGGTGAAGCGGTTGTGATCCATTTCCTTTCGTTCGTTGGCAAGTGCGTTCAACATGGGGCGCATTCGATTGAACGCCAGACGAACCGAAGCCGTTTCCTTCCGCATCTTGAGAATGTGCCATAGAAAAAATACCACAATCCCAACAGACCCCAGCCAACTCAGCATGGGGCTGTGCGGGCCTCCCAGGAAGGTCACGTCACGGCTCAAAAATTCCCACAGGCCAAACGTCGTGGTCACCTTGTCCTCCGGGATGTCATCGTGTCCTCGCTTTCTGCCTGGCAGTGTTGTGGATTATCAAAACCCTAGATAGCCGTCTCAAGTTTCGTGCCGTCGCTACGGTAAGTAGAACCTCATAAAATAACGGAATTTTTGTGAATGTTTGGGAGCCTTGAAAGGGTCGTTGGGCAAAGAGTGCCTCCTGCATCGGCAAGTTGGTCCTCAATAAAAAACGCATCCCGAATCCTGACGCCCCATAAATCCTGAGGCAATCCGTCTTCCCCTGGTCCCTGACTGTCCTCCTCATCCGGTGCCAAAGGTTGCCAGACCATTGGTTTTGTTGATGTTCAAGGGGTTCACGCATGTTCATGATTATGGGAACCCGCAAGGAAAAAATTCTTTTAGATGCGTGATAGAGCCAATGGGTTTGACCCTTCATCTAAATGGCGTACAATACCTCCACGATTCCGGCCAAGCTTCTCTGCTGAAGGCCATTTTGACGGAAGAAAGAGGAGAGAAAAGGAAGAAAGATGGAGGCTGATAGAACCACCACACCCACTATCCTTGTTGTGGATGACGAGGTGGACATTTGTCTGGCTTTGAGGGATCTGCTGGAAAGTGAAGGGTATAAAGTTGAGACAGTGGAGACCGGAAGCGAAGCGTTACGTCGAGTGTCCCCCGTTCATTCCTATAGTGCCGTCATCCTGGATTTAGGTCTGCCTGACCTTGATGGGCTGATTGTCCTTCAACGGCTGTACGGGCAGGATCCCACCCTTCCTGTGGTCATTCTTACGGCGCATGGCGATCAAAAGGAAAAAATCCTCACTCTGCAACATCATGCATATGCCCACCTGATCAAGCCCTATGACCGGCAAGAGGTGATTGAGATGGTGCATCGCGCGGTTGCAGCCAAGAATTTGACCTGGAAGGCCGCGCAGGCGGAAGAGGCGCTCACCTCCAGTGAATCGAAACGTCAGCTCGAACAGCAACGCACGCAAGCCTTGCTTTCCGAAAGTGAGCAACGACTGACGTTGGCCTTGAAGGCAGGAAATATGGGGATTTGGGACTGGCATATTCCAACCGGACAACTTATCTGGTCGGAGGAAGTTGCCGGGCTCTTCGGGTTAGCGCACGGGATGCTTGATGAAACATTTGAGGCTTACGAAAACTGCATTCATCCTGATGATCGCCCGATGCTTAAAGACATCATTGGGAGAACGCTTAAGAACGGGGCGCCTTACGAAGTCGAGCATCGAATCGTGTGGCCCACGGGGGAGGTCCGGTGGGTTGCTTGCAAGGGGCAGGTTGTTAAAAATCAGGATGGTCTCCCCCAACGAATGCTCGGCATTGTTCAAGATATCACCATCCGAAAACAGGCAGAGATCCATTTGCAGGACAGTCAACGATTTTTGACCTCCATTGTGGATAATCTTCCGCATATGATTTTCGTAAAAGATGCCAAAGATCTCCGCTTTATCCGCTTCAATCAGGCCGGAGAAGAGCTCATTGGCTATTCCAAGGAAGCGATGATCGGGAAGACTGATTACGATTTTTTCCCCAAATCGGAAGCAGACTTTTATACCAGTAAAGATCGAGAAGTCTTACTAGGTAAAACCCTGATTGATATCCCCGAGGAAGTGATTCACACCCAATTTCAGGGGACACGGTACCTGCATACCAAAAAAATACCGATCTTAGATGGTCAGGGAACCCCTCAATATCTTTTGGGAATTTCGGAAGATATTACTGAGCAGAAACAGGCGGAATTGGAACGGACAGAACGTGAAACCCTGTTACAACTTATTTTTGAAATGGGGCCGGGTTGCATTAAACGAGTTGCCGCCGACGGAACGCTGCTCCACATCAATCCTGCGGGTTTGGAATTAATCGAAGCGACAAATACCGATGACGTGCTTGGACGTTCCGTCTTTGACCTCGTCGTGCCTGAGCATCTGGATGCCTTTAAGCAGATGCATCATGAGGTGATACAGGGGAAGAAACAGACCCTTCAATTTGAGGTCCAGAGCCTGAAAGGCACCAGAAGTTGGATCGAAACGTATGCGGTGCCATTCAAGAATCCCATCACGAATGAAGTGGAACATTTGGCGGTCACACACGATATTACGGAACGGAAAAAGTCAGAGGAGCAGGCTCAGCAATTATCCCGGCAGAACGAACTGATCCTGTCCTCGGCTGGTGACGGGATCTATGGATTGGATCTACAAGGTCGGACGACTTTTGTGAATCCCGCTGGGGCAAAAATGTTGGGGTATGCGCCCCAGGAGCTCATTGGATCCTTTATGCATGGAAGCGTCCATCATTCTAAGCCCGATGGTTCTCCCTATCCCAGTGAAGCCTGTCCTATGTATGCGGTCTATTCGGACGGCGTTATTCGTCAGGTAGAAGATGAAGTCTTGTGGCGCAAAGACGGCACCAGTTTTCCGGTGGATTATACCAGCACGCCAATTTGGCAGGATGGGAATCTGACAGGAGCGGTCGTCACCTTTCGAGATATTTCCGAGCGAAAGCAAACGGCGGAAGCATTTAAAAAATCGAGAGAGGATTTTTTGACATTAGTCGATTCACTGGAGGGGATAGTATGGGAGTGTGAGTTCCCTTCTTATCGATTTACCTTTGTGAGTCAACAGGCCGAGCGCCTGTTGGGATATTCCATAGATGAATGGTTCGAGGAACCCGATTTTTTTTGCAATCGTCTCCATGGCTCCGATCAGAGCCGGGTAGTGGAATATTGCCGGGAAGCTACCCTCAGGAAAGAAAACCATGAATTAGAATACCGATTTTTCAAGAAGAACGGGGAGATGATCTGGCTGAGAGATTTGGTGACCGTGGTGGTAGAACATGATCAGCCTGTGAAATTGCGCGGAGTGATGTTTAATATTACTCAGACGAAGCAGGCAGAGACCGTACTCCAGGAGAGTGAAGAACGTTTCAGACTCTTAAGTGAAGCCATTCCTCAGCAGGTATGGACGGCACGGCCTGATGGGTCTTTAGATTATGTCAATCGACGGGTTCTCGAGTATTTCGGCTATCCCTTTGAAGAGATGATCGGTCATGGGTGGCAGCGGTTTCTGCATCCGGATGATCTGCCTGGATGTCTGGATTGCTGGGCCCGGGCACGTGAAACCAACCAACCCTACGAAATCGAATTTCGGCTACTGCGGGGGGCAGACCATGCCTTCCGATGGCATCTCGGGCGGGCTCTCCCTGTTTTAAATCCAGATGGGCAGGTGGTGAAATGGTTTGGATCCAACACGGATATCACTCAATTGAAACAGTTGGAAAATCAGGTTCGCCAATCTCAAAAAATGGAGGCCATTGGGACCTTGGCAGGTGGTATTGCCCATGATTTCAATAACATTCTTATGGCGATCATTGGCTATACAGAACTTGCCAAACAGAGTGCCAGGGACAATGTCAGGGCACAAAAGAATCTTGATGAGGTGTTGGTAGCCGGGCAGCGCGCCAAGGAATTGGTTCAACAAATTTTGACATTTAGTCGGCAAACCGAGCAAATACAGCAGCCGCTTGACCTTCAAGTGTTGGTCAAAGAAGTTGGCAAATTCCTTCGTGCCACGTTCCCGGCGACCATCGAGATTCGTCAACAGTTCACTGAGGCGACCTCGATCATATTAGGAGATCCTATCCAAATGCATCAGGTGTTGATGAACCTGTGTGCCAATGCCGAATACGCCATGCGGGGAAGCGGAGGTCTTCTTGAATTGAAGTTGGAGCGTATGATAGGTGAACCTGATGGGATCGGCGCACATCCCGATCTAAAGGGAGGTGCCTATGTATGCCTGACTGTTCGAGATACGGGAACGGGTATGACTCCGGATGTCGTCCAACGCATCTTTGATCCCTTCTTTACCACGAAGAGGGTCGGTGAGGGGACGGGAATGGGTTTGGCCGTGGTCCATGGAATCGTCATCAGTTATGGCGGTATCATTAAGGTGGAGAGTGAACCCGGGCGGGGAACTATTTTTCGCATCTATTTCCCGGAGATGGAGGCCGCGAATTTTCCAGAGGAACATTCTCCATTGCATCCAGAAGTGTTCATGGGCCGAGGGCATATTCTTTTTGTGGAAGATGAGGAGCCTCTTGCCAGGCTTGGGGAGGAGGCAATAAAGGGGTTGGGGTATGAAGTCATGGTGCGCACGAGCAGCATTGAAGCTCTGGAAGCTTTTCGGGCCGATCCATTTCGATTTGATGCGGTGGTAACAGATCAAACGATGCCGCATATCACCGGTGAAGCACTGGCGCGTCAATTGTTAGAACTCAGACCCGACGTGCCTATTATCCTGTGTACGGGGTTTAGTCACAGTATGACCTCGGAAAAGGCCAAAGCCATGGGGATTCGTGCTTTTCTTTTAAAGCCGCTGTTGATCAAGGATCTCGCGTGGACTCTTCGGGAGGTTCTGAATTCATGACTGGTCGAAAGGTAATTTCGTCGTTTCGGCCGGAGTGAAATTTCGTCCGGCCTCTGTTTGGGGCCTGATGAGTTCATTCACTAGATTAGTGGTGAGGTCCGAAATTCCCGTTTGAGGAATTTTTCTTCTTTCATCACCCTCACCAACAATTTTATCTGCAGACGTGTCATCAGAAGCCTCACATTCGAAATGTGTGCTCAGCAACCATGTGCCTAGGGTGTTTCAGGGCTGTTGAAACACGCGACAGCGGACCTCTTTCCCATTCCGTTTTAACGCCGCATCCCGGCTCCACAGGCCATCCACCGTATGCCAAAATCAGAATGGGAGTGAATTTGGGCTGTTCATGAAAATTCGATTGTGGCGGAGTCCCAAGTCACTATATTGCATTTCTTTACATGCAGATCGTGAATGCATGCCAATTCAAGAAATAGGAGTTTGGTACTCAGAGTAAGAAACATTTTTACCCGCGGGTTCCATTCGGTGCTTACGCCTCAAGGCATCTTCTTGAAAAGCGCTGAAGAGGTTCCATCGCGGACCAGCCTCCTCCAGACAGGCGCGAAGAGAAAAGCCAACCAAGCGAGAGTGCGCCTTCAGAAGGCTTCATTGAAAGGGTTTCCGTATTCGCTCTTCACAGCTTGCAGGTAGTGAACCATTCGTTCTGCCATTTTCCGGATGGAATGTGCGGCTGAAAAAGCATGACGCCCGAGTAACGTATTGGAGTTCGTATTGACATATGACCGTTTCTGCGAGGATTTGTCATGAATGGTGAAGAGGTTATCGTTCAAGCGTTTGAACATGCCGTCAAAATGGCCCGTGATGTCACTCGACCGGCATATGAGTCCTTGCAATGGGCTGCGAAAGCCGAGGCCTATGCCTTTGCGCTCTGTCAATATTCCCGGGATTTAACCGGGCCGGGAGGATTCATGTTTTGGCACGAGCAAGCTCTTTCGGCGTATCGCCTCGGTCGGCAACAACTGACAGAGCTGCGCAAGGAGTACAAAGAGGTGGGCTAAGCGTGGGCATGCCATGGAGGGATCCCTCGTCATATTGCCGCCTCAAACGGCCGCATTTATGGGGAGAAAAAGGAAAAGGATGGAATGAAGAACGGGAATACGAAGTGTTGGAAACGAACAAAGCCCGGATGCCGGTACGGCTCACCATCTGGAGTGGGTGGACTGAGAGGTCTGGATCTTGTCGAGCCCCCAAGGAGCATGAGTCGAAGTCTGCGATGGTTGCCATGAGCTGCTCCCTTGCGAAGGCTTTCGGTGACCACGCATTCTATGAAATCCTATGACGCAAACGGCGTGCGTGGGTCAGGATGGGGTTGCGTCAACTATGGAGTAAACTTTGGCCCGGGTATTTTCAGCAACAAGCAGAGGTTTTCAACGGTCAAAACATCTTCCAGGCGTCCTCACCTTCTCAGGTAAACCCTTCTTCTTCCTCCGGTGGTTCCCGGAATGAATCAGGAGAGCATCTGTTTGCTGAACTGCCACTCGTCATGACTTCCCTGCAGTAGAAGAAGCTGAGTAGGCCGGATGAGGCTCTCTCGGGCCGTAACTCGAGAAGCATGACGTGGAAAGTTCGTTGGGGAGAAGTGGCGAACACGTGAGCGGGTTCCGCGAAGCTCATCAAGCCTTCCCCCGTTTTCACCCGGAGAGCCAACCGCTTTGGCCGGATGAGAAGTCTGTATGTTTCCTCCACGCGAATCCTTTGCCTCACCCGAATTCCAACTGACGGATGCATTTTGATTGATTCAATAATTCTCTCGGCCATTCACCGGATGTCAACATCAGAATGTAAATGTTTTTGTACTGTTCGTGAAAATACGATTGAGGAGGATGGCCGA
Source organism: Nitrospiraceae bacterium (assembly GCA_020632595.1). Taxonomy (NCBI): domain Bacteria; kingdom Pseudomonadati; phylum Nitrospirota; class Nitrospiria; order Nitrospirales; family Nitrospiraceae; species Nitrospiraceae bacterium. The sequence continues at coordinate 218,093 of JACKFF010000005.1, forward strand.
CATCCTATACTAGGCTCCTTCAATTCCGGAGTGGGATGCATGGCAATTCAATCGATAGGAAGATAGGGCTCAGGGTAGGGTTCGTCCTTACCTGCGGGTTCCCCAGGGTGAAGGGTTCGGAATTGCAACCTCCTTTTCCTTTGCCCTGGCGAACTCCGAATTTTTCATCACCATTGTTGCGTAATCTTGGTTCTCGGTGTCGTGCCGGATTCTTATTTCTTCCAGGCCATTTCAGCCTCATCGTCATCCGGGAGAGATATTCGGGAAGAATGGTGTGGGGAAATTTCCGCTTCCGAGTCCATATGTGCATAGGGCACCAAAAGGCAGAGGCTGCTACCGACAAAAAGGCATGACAAGAAAGATTCTCGGGCATGCGAACGCACACCTACACGCGACCAGACTCAGGATAAAGGAGTTCGTGTGGCGCAAAGTGTACAGGTAACAAAAAGAAATTCCGAGTTGTCCTCGCGTCTTTGTCAGCGATGCCAGGGCTAAATGGTTCGGGAGTATGATATGGATCGGTTTGACGTAAATTGCCTGTGGGGAAGCGGGTGGCGTTGCATAAATTGTGGTGCGGTGATTGATCCCGTTATGCACGTTCATCAGCAAATGGGGGAGCCCCTCATTCCCTGATTGGCATGCTCATAACGGTGAAAACCGATCTGCCATGCTCCCTGGGGAGGTGCGTCTGCCTGGCGCACGGAACGGACGGGCCGGACCAATTCCGGAAGAGAGGAGGTGGCGGCCGATCAAACGGCCCAATCCGGTTCGGGTGCCGGCGTAAGGATGGCCCCGACATGCTTCGACGGTCCGTTCATGGGAGAAAGACGATCTGAAATTCCTGAAATTTGACTGTTGATCAAATTTGTATTGAGGGATGTCTTCGGTCTTGTGTATTCGTCCATTGTGTTATTGAGTGAAAAGGGCATTGTGAATTGTTCGTGATGCGAACAGCGGTTTTTGGTCAACCTTGACGGGAGGAAAGTTTTGGCTAACACATCGACCCGAATCGTGATTCGTTTGCGCAGCACCATGAGTTCCCATTGTTATTCGACCATGAAAAACAAACGGCATAATCCGGATCGTCTGGAATTGCGCAAGTACGATCCCATTGTCAGAAGGCATGTCCTGTATCGTGAGACCAAGTAAGCTCACCGGTGCGTCGGATGGAGTCTTGGCACAAGACGGTGTGTTGGATGCGGGGCCTGCCAATCAAGAACGTACATGAATAAAAAGGAGGGATGATGGCGAAAAAAAGTTGCATCATAAAAAATGAAAAGCGAAAAGAGGTTGTGAAGATGTATGCGGAACAGCGAGCGGCATTGAAATCGACGATCAGAAACCCTCGTTCGCCACTAGAGGTGCGGGAGAAGGCGCAACAGGCACTGCAGGCGCTTCCCAGAAATGCGAGTCCCACGCGGGTGCGCAATCGATGCCTGATTTCAGGTCGAAGCCGCGGGTATCTGCGGCGATTCGGGATGTCTCGCATCGACTTTCGCCTGTTGGCGTTAAAGGGCGAAATTCCCGGGGTGCAAAAATCAAGCTGGTAGAGGGCATGCCATGCTCAGATGACGAAGAAATCTCTTTCTTCATGAAACGAACATGGAGTCGATGGAGTGGGGATGCTGAGTAACCATATATGTGCAGGGAGGGCGTTATGAAAACAGAGGAGCGCGCGCAGGTGCCCGTTACCGTCTTAACCGGATTTCTGGGCGCGGGGAAAACCACCTTATTAAACAGAATTTTGACCACGGAGCATGGCAAACGGGTCGCAGTGATCGTGAATGAATTCGGCGAGGTTGGGATTGATAATCAATTGGTGGTCGGGGCGGACGAAGAGATTTTTGAAATGAATAACGGATGCATTTGCTGCACGGTCCGCGGGGATTTAATCAGAATCATCTCCAACCTGCTTAAACGGAAAGAGCGGTTCGATTATATGGTCATTGAGACCACGGGGTTGGCTGATCCGGCTCCTGTCGCCCAGACATTTTTTGTCGATGACGATATGAAGCGCCGGCTGATGTTGGATGCCATTGTCACGGTGGTCGATGCGAAACATATCTGGGAACATCTGGATTCCAGTCCGGAAGCGAAGGAGCAAATTGCGTTTGCGGACGTGATTCTTTTGAACAAAATTGACCTGGTGGATGCGGCGGATGTCCAGCGTCTCGAGGATCGTGTTCGGGCAATCAACACCATGGCAAAGATTTACCGGACCCGGGACGCCCAGATTGAAGTGGACAGGCTTTTAAACGTGGGTGCCTTTGATCTTGGACGAAAACTGGAGATTGACCCAAACTTTCTGGGCGAAGAAGCTCACCAGCATGACCCCACGGTCTATTCGGTCTCGTTAACGGAAAAGGGGCAGGTGGATGAAGCGAGAGTGAATGATTGGCTGCAGGAGGTCCTGGCGGGAATGGGCACCGATATTTTCCGGATGAAAGGGATATTGGATGTGCAGGGGCAGGCTGAACGATTCGTCTTCCAAGGCGTGCATATGTTGTTTGATGGTCGTCCGGATCGCCCATGGACAGCCAGTGAAGCCCGAGGGAATCAGATGGTATTTATCGGCAGAAATCTCAATCGTGACAAGTTGCAGGAGGGGTTTCGAGCATGCCTCGTTTAAGTCGTCCGCGGTCTGCGGTCCGCTTGCTACCGGTCGGATCCTTTCAATTGGATGATTACATTAACGCTGTGAAGTTTTCTCCGGACGGAAGGCAACTGGCTGTGGGTGATGTGAGCGGGCAGGTTGTCGTGTGGGATGTGGTGCTTAAGCGTTTCGCCTCTCGTGCAGCAGGGCATCGGGGAGCCGTCCTGACGATGGGATGGCATCCCGATGGTCGGCTTCTGGGTACGGGAGGAGAAGATGGAGTGGGGCGAATCTGGAATGTAGGCACGGGGGAGGAGCTTGCGGTGCTCCCGGTCGGTGAGGGACAGGCATGGGTCGAGCATCTGGCGTGGGAGCCCGGTGGCCACCGCTTGGCGATGACGGCGGGAAAAATCTTGCAAATCGTGAGGTGGCCGGAAAATGGTGTGTGTCATGTTGAAGCCGAAATGGCCGGGCATGCCAGCACGGTCTCCGATATCTGTTGGCGCAGGGGGCATCCTGGAGAAATCATCTCGTCATGTTTTGGCGGGGCAAAGCTTTGGGGTATGGGCGGGGAGCAGCCTCTCAAGACATTTTCTTATGAAGGAGCACTCCTGGCAGTGACCTTGAGCACGGATGGTCAATATCTTGCCTCAGGGAATTTAGACGGATCCGTTCATTTGTGGAGCACCGCCACGAATCAGCACTGGCACATGGCCGGCTATCCCTGCAAGGTCCGACATGTCGCATTTGATCCACAGGGAGACTATTTGTGGACCGTGGCCGGCCCTGATTTGGTTGCGTGGTCAGCCAAAAAATTTGAGGGAACCAGCGGGCGTCTCTTCAGGGGACATCTTGGATGGATTCAGGGTATTGCCTGTCACCCCTGTCGATCGATTGTGGCGACGACGGGAGAGGACGGATTACTTTGTCTCTGGCAGCCGAAAACCACAAAACCAATGCTGAGCGAGGAACTGAATGTGTCCGGCGGACTGTCCTGCGTGGCCTGGAGTCCGAATGATTTGTGCATCGCGACCGGGTCGGACAACGGGATGGTGTCCCTGTTTTCTGTTGAAGGAGCGGGTGAATGACGATGAATCTATTCGGGGGGCGACGCGGCATCGATCCGGATCAGGCTGACCGCATCAAATCGTGGTCGCGTTCAGCATGGGCCTTATCGGAAGAGACGACCGTGATGGTCACCGAATTAGAATGTCGCGAACCCGGCTGCCCTCCCATTGAGACGGTCATTGCCCTCCTGGAAGGGCCGGGAAAGACCACGCAATTCAAAATTCACAAAACAGCCGGTGATGTGACTCAGCGCGATGTGGAGGCGTTGATGAGGGGAGGTCATGATCACCATGGCGAATGAGGGGCAGCGTCTATGAAAAGGGCAGCCGTGACTCCGGTGTATGTGATCGCCGGATTCCTGGGCAGCGGAAAAACCACCTTGCTGAAGAGGGCGTTGGCACACGAGCTTGACAGGGGAGTCAAGCCGGCGGTGCTCATGAACGAATTCGGCGAAGTGGATGTGGGCGGAGCAACACCTCCATCACGCCGATACCATTATCCTCAATAAGCTGGATCAGATGGATAGCGCGCATACGGATCGGGTTGAGCAGCAGATCAGGGCGGCCAACCCCACGGCCCGTGTGCTGAGAGCGGTACTTGCTGATGTGCAAGTGCCCCGGCTCCTGGCCCGATCGACTTCCTTCAGGAAAACCGTCATTGCCGATGGTACCAGCAAGGATTCGGCCGCCGGGTATCGGAGCGGCAGTTTCAGGATCACGCTCCCGGTCGATCCGGTGCGATTGGAAGCATGGCTGCGGCGCTATGCCCGATCGGTTGTCCGGCTCAAAGGCTTTCTGCTGGTGGCCGGATTGGCTGAGTGCCAGAAAGTGCAATGGAGTATGGGCTCGCTCTCGATCACTCCGTGTGTCGGGACGGCACCCTCGCAAGCCAGGATCGTTGTCATTGGACGTCGTGTCCCGTGGCAACGGTTTTTGGAAGGACTTGAGCGCTGTTTGGTGCAACCAAGGCGAAAGACGAAACAATGGAGTCGAGCGACAAGGAGAAAGCCGTGATGCAGGGAGATGAGGCCACGAAGAGCAATACGGGTGGAGCCGTGAGGTTGATTGACGATCCGGCTGCGCGGGAATTGGTCAGGGAGGCGCACAGCCGGATGTATAAGTGGCCGGCCGGGTTCGGCGGGTATCGAGCGGATCTGATCCTTAACGATGAGGGACGGATCACGGACGGAACGGTCAGGCTGATTCCGCGGAAGGACACGACCGTTGATCTGCCCGGAGCCGATCCTGCTCTGCAGGAATGGGCGCGAGAGCGACTCTGGACTCAAGGGATGCATTTGGCTTATTCGCCGTTTGCGGAAGGCGACGGCAAGTACGTGCTGTTATTCGATCCCGACGAAGACCCTGCAGTACCACATCCGCGGGGCCGGCGGGTGTTGTTGACCGGTGGCCGCCTTGAATCCTGGTATCGCATTCAGCATGGCCGATACACGCAGATCGGTCGTATGACCCCCATGACCGAATCTCGTGTGAATACCATTGAACGCTACGATCAGGCTCCGGACGGGAAGCAATACTCCAGCCATTACGTGATGACGTACTTTTCGTTAGATGGTCGATCAGTTGTCGGCATGGAAAGCTATGTCAACGAATTTGTGGAGGTAGCCGGTGTCTGGCTTCCCGCCGTCCGGCGTGTGTCATTTGGAGAGAAGGGTGGAGTCAGCACACGGGTGATGACATTAACGAACCATGAGGTGATGGAATGAGTCAGGCAGGCAGTGCAACGACGGAATCATCAGGCATCAAGAAAGCCGGCCTCAGCGTGGCGGTGGCGGTCTTGACGGTCTCGGATTCCAGAACGGTCGAAACGGATACGAGTGGGAGGGCCATCATTGATCGTCTCACGCAAGCCGGACATCGCATCGAAGACCGTAAAATGTGTAAAGACGACGATCAGGCTATTCGCGAAATAATTGCGGCATGGGTGGCCGACTCGAAGGTCGAATTCGTGATTGTGACGGGCGGGACAGGCGTGACGCAGCGCGATGTGACTCCCGATGCTGTTCGTTCCTTGTTCACCAAATCGATCCCCGGGTTCGGCGAACTCTTTCGCTGGCTCAGTCATCGTGAAATCGGAACATCGACGATTCAATCGCGGGCCGATGCGGGTGTCTGTGGGGACACGATTGTCTTCCTGCTTCCGGGAAGCACGGGCGCCTGCCGATTAGGTATGGAGGAGATCATTCTTCCGCAGCTGGATCTCGATCATAAACCCTGCAACCTCACCGAACTCCTTCCACGGGTCAAGCAGGAGCATCCACCGCATGATGACTAGGGATCCGTATGGCGATTAGTGTGACGCAAGACGGGCGGATTGCCATCGTCTGGGACCTATCGCAATTAAAACGTGTGTACCGTTCGCTCTTTGCTCAGTTGCGAGCCGACCCTGGTGCCGATGTGGATGACGGCGACTATTTGCTGGAATTGCAAATGTTTCTCCAGCAAAAGGCCGGCGAGGATGGCGTTGATGTGACGCTTCATTCGGCTTGGGAGGCCTGGCTTGGCCACGAGGCGCCCATTCCGTGTGAGCAACGGTATGAACAGTATCGATCGAAAGAAACAGATGCTTCAGGACAAGGCTCATCCCTGTGAGCCTTCCCGCCGAGTCCACGTGGTTGTTTGTTGTGCTGATGGGATTGCTTGGCAGTATCGGCGCGTTGCTTCCGGCCTGTCTGGTGCTGTTTATTCCGGATGGCTGGCGCCATCAATGGCTGCCCTACCTTCTGAGTTTCGCCACGGGAACCATGCTGGCAACCGCTATAATCGGGCTCATTCCCGAGGCGCTGGAGCTTGCGTCTGTTCACGCCGTGGGAGTGGCCGTGCTCGCAGGGTTGGTCCTGTTTTTTGTGCCGGAGTGGTCTCTCGTCTGGCGGCATGCGCATGGCGAGGATTTTGTTCATCACCATCAACATAGGCCCGGTCAGAGTTTGGGGAAAAAGACGGGGATGCTCGTCCTGGTCGGCGATACGGTACACAATTGTGCTGATGGGATCGTGATAGGCGCGGCTTGTGTCGTCTCCCCGGCGTTAGGTTTTGTGGCGACGCTGGCCGTGTTGGCGCATGAAGTCCCGCAGGAATTGAGCGACTTCACGATTCTCTTGTCAAGCGGATTCACGCGGTGGGATGCCTTCATGTGGAATACCCTCTCCGGGTTGAGCACGCTCGTGGGCGTCGTGGTGGCATACGGAGGATTGTCCTATGCAGAACCGATCCTTCCGTATGCCTTGAGCGTGGCTGCGGCCAGTTTTCTGTATATCGGCCTGGCAGACCTCGTGCCGGGCTTGCATGGACGAATTGGCGCGGCGAGCGGGGGATGGCAGTTTTTCTTGATGATTGGCGGGATGATCACGATCGGCGCCTTGACCATCTTGCCCCATTAAGGGGAGGGAACGGAGGAGAAAATGACGAGGAGCGTGCAGTTGGGAGACGAGCGGATTCAACTGATGGGGCAGTTGCCGTGTCCGGGCGATCGTCTGACGGCCGGGTTTGCCATTCCTGCCGCGCGTCTGGCGCAGGAGCCGCTCAGAGCGTCGGATCTTCAGGACGGGTTGGTGGTGCTTTCGACCTTGCCGAACATTCAAAAGCATGCCTGTCTGGCGCAGATTGTCGACTTGGAAGAGCGCAGCCATGAGCAGTTGCCGGGTTTACGAATTGTGCATGTGTCGGCGGACCACGAAGAGCATTGGAGAGAGGTGGATCGGTTCCATCCCAACGTTCGGGCGGCAGGATATTCTCTGTGCTGCGCGGATGAGGACAGCCGGGAGTCGTTCGTGAAGGCTTTTGGGATTGGAGTGGCCGGTCACCATCAGATCGCCCATGGATTGTTCGCGCTGCGCGACGGGGTCTTTGTTGCCGTCCAGGTGCCAGATGATCAAATGCGGCCGGCGGACGTGAAGATCTTCCTTGAGGCTCTGTTGACGGTGGAACAAGCGGAGCGTTCCCGGTAAAACGGCTGGCGACTGTGTGCTAGCTTGTGAGGATGTCACAGGTTCCATCGGGGACATGGGGAGAGTGAGGGACTCAAAGGGCTGCACGTGGCGCCTGGTGAGGGAAGGAGAGCGACGTTCAGGAGCCAGACAATAAGGGGCACGCACTCGTGGTTGCGGGCGGGTGGGTGTTTGATCCCGGCCGATGGAACGGGGAAGCGGATGTGTGGATTGGTGACGGCCGCATTGTGGCGGTGGTATCGCCGGGTGTGCCACCCCCATCAGGCAGTCGGTGCATCGATGCAACCGGCCTACTTGTTGTGCCCGGGTTGGTTGATCTGCACGTCCACCTGCGTGAGCCGGGGTTTGAGTATAAAAAAACGATTGCGACGGGAACTGCTGCGGCTGTGGCAGGGGGATTCACGTCTGTCTGTTGTATGCCCAACACTCAACCGGTCAATGATTCGGCTGAGATAACCAGGCGAATTCTCGGGCATGCCAAGGCGACCGGCCTGGCTGCCGTCAATCCAGTAGGCGCGATTACAAAAAAATCACAAGGTCGCGAGTTCACAAACGTCATGGAGCTGAAAGAAGCCGGTTGTGTGGCCGTTTCTGATGACGGCCGGCCGGTCATGGATGATCAGGTGATGCGAGCGGCCATGAAAAAAGCCGCTGCGGCCGGTCTGCCGGTCATTGATCATTGCGAAGATCTGAATCTATCGGGTTGTGGCTGCATGAACGACGGGCCGGTGTCGCGGGCGCTAGGATTGCGCGGCATGCCGGCTATGGCTGAAGACCGGATGGTGAAGCGAGATATTCTGTTGGCACAGGAAACTGGCGCCAGGCTTCACATTGCCCACGTCAGCACGGCCGGGACCGTGCAAGCCGTGCGACACGCCAAGGCGGCTGGGTTGCCGGTGACCGCCGAAGTCTGCCCCCACCACTTTTCGCTCACAGAGGATATTGTGGGTGAACAGCAGGCGAATGCCAAGATGAATCCTCCCTTGCGAAGTCAGCAGGATCGAGCCGCGTTGATTGAGGGGTTGGCTGACGGGACAATCGATGCCATTGCCACCGACCATGCCCCGCATGCCGAGTATGAAAAGCAATGGGGCATGGATCGCGCGCCGTACGGCATTGTCGGGCTTGAGACGGCGTTGGGGCTGGCCTTCCGGTTGGTTGAGGACGGCGTGCTTTCTGTGGAATCGGTGATCGAAAAATTGACATCGGCTCCCGCGCGCCTGTTCGGTTTGCCAAAAGGGACCCTGGCGGTTGGGGTTCAGGCGGATGTGGTGCTGATCGATCCTCACCGCGAGTGGATCGTCGATCCTGAGCGGTTCCGGTCGAAAGGGCGGAATACGCCGTTTGCCGGGTGGCGCCTTTGTGGCCAGGTCGTCAGAACGCTCATCGAAGGGAAAACGGTTTATCACCCTCCGGGTAAGGCCTGACGCGTCGTATGCGCATCGTGGCATTCGTGCATCAAAAGGGCGGAACCGGAAAGACGACGCTGGCCATCGGGACCGCGATCGCTCTGGCTGAGACCGGAGCCAGGGTGCTCCTCGTGGATGCGGATGTGCAAGGGACGGCAAGTGAGTGGGGAAGACGGTGGGGTCAGCGATGGAATGTGGTCTGCCGGTCCCAAATGCAGCCGATTATTCATGAGCAGACTGACCGTTTCGAGCGCATGTTTGATTGGATGATCGTGGATGGACCGCCGAACGTGTCCGAGATGACGGCCAGTATTTTCAAGGCGGCCGATGGCATTCTGATCCCGATACGGCCGTCGCTTCCGGATATCTGGGCGCTTGAAAATCTGGCGGCTTTGCATGAACGACTGACGTCAGAGGGAAATGCGGGGACTGTCTTCGTGGTGTGGAATCAGGTTGTCGATCCGCCGACTGAGGGGATGGTTGCCCAAGTCAGCGCGATGCCATGGCCGGTATCGCCCCGCCTTATTCCCTGGGATGCCGCCTGGATGCAGCTCATGGAGGGCGCTCCCGTTCCGGATGATTCAGGGAAGTATCTTCGAGCGCTGGCAACGGGAATCTTGTCGTGAGCTTCTGTTCTTTCCCGGATGACCAATCTTTCGTCTGTCAGCCCTCCTCCAGGCGGTCGGCACTCCGGAGTCGTCCGTCTGTTCCCCCGTTGCAGGCACAGCATGGGAGTTTTGAAAAATGAAAAAATTCACGTGCAAATTTGCCCAGGATGAGGGGCAGCATACCTCCTGCTGTCATTTCGAGCCCAGCGAGAAATCTAACCCCAGGGGACAGAACTCCTGTTGAGCGATATGTCATCCGGGTTAAAAAGCCCCTGCTCTTTCATGCGCATCCTAACCCTTCAAAATTCTTGACAAAATTAGCTCGTTATTCAAGAATCCCTCGTATCGAGACGGGCCTGTGTGTGCCAACGCTGAAAATTTTGAGTGATTCTGGAAGGCCATAGGGAACTCTAAAGCTGAATGCATACGTGAGGGAGGATGGTGACGCCGGCCGTCGCACCTTCCGGCATTCATTTGTCACGCATCTGTTTGAAAGCGGCTCTGACATCGCAACAATCCAGGAATTGCTCGAGCAACAAGACTGGCAGACGATGATGATCCACACGCATATTCTCCATAGAGGGAGGCGGGTGTCCGCAGTCCGCCTGACGGGATGTGAACCATCAAGGAAGGGTGTTCGCATAAGAACCCGTCATAAAGAGCCCATAGGGCGTAATTCATTGAAATGGCAATGATCATGTCGGTATTTTCAGAGAATTCGATGGTGTGTGACACGGACAGAAATAGGCAGATCCGCCTCTTATGCGGAACCGCCTAAACATTGGAAGGTCATTTGGTTATGTCGACCATGCAGCATACAGACTTTGCAAAGGCAAAGCGATTTATCTGCATGGATATTGATCGCGAAATTCGTCTCGCCTATGCGTCGCAACGTAATGAGTTTAAGGCGGCAGTCCAGCCATTTGTGATTCCGCTTGGTGGCGCAAACTATTTGGCGGCGTTGGGTTTGCTGAGCTATACCGAGTTTGGGGGTAAACTCAAGTACAACGAAAGGAAAAAAAATGGGAGCGATTTCGCCTCAAAAAACTTCAATCGCTTCTTCGATGATCTCGGTGCCGGATATAAACAGTTTCGAGCTTCTGGTACCGATGTCTATGATATTTTTCGGTGTGGCTTAGTGCATGAGTATTACGCGAAAGCGAATTGCGACATATATATGTGCAAGAAAAAAGACAAGCCAATCGGCATTGGTGTCGAGCCATGCGGAAAGTACTATTTTGTAGTCGAGACGTATTTTGAAGATCTTAAGCGTGCACTGGATCAGTTAGAGAAAGATTGTTTTAATGAAATCATGTAACCTAACCATCCCATCAACCAACCGCTCCTTACGTCGCGGCGGCTTATGAACAACGTTAGAGCGCCCCAAATTGACGTCTTCTGTAAAGGTCGCCGTTAGTATTGTGACAAAACTTAGCGTTAATGAGGAAAATATGACCAATAATGTGCCGGAAATACTCAAGCTATTCAAAGAACAGTTGAATAATCAGATTGGCACAATCGTAAAAGAACATTCATTTGATACCCAAGGATATGGATTTGCATATTGGTATCTTCGAAATGTTGGCGGAATGACGGATATCCAAGCAAAGGACCAGATATGTGATGGTGGTGGGGATTTAGGAATAGATGCGATCGAGATAATCGATGAGCAAGTTGTTTTTTATCAGTTCAAGAATCCTGTGTCAGCCGAGAAATCACTTGAGGCGGGCGAGATCGACAAATTGATTTCTGGCTTGGAGCTTATCTTAAGCAGAAATCATAATAGAAACGCTAATCAGGAGCTTCTGTCTCGTCTAGAAGAGATATATAGTTTTACGCCTACCGGTTACAAAATTGTCGTCGCTGTTTCTAGCTTGGCAGAGATGCCTTCCGATGCAGTGTCAAAGTTAAACAGCTTTTGTCAACGGAACAGTGGTGTCGCAAAGGATTTATTTCGCTGGGAGTTTCAAAATTTAGAAGACGTTCACAATCGCTTTTATAGCGCACATCTTCCCACTCTTGAAGCCACGCTGGATCTGTCGCTGAATCGAGTCCCGTATATGACTAAAGTCGGAGATCATGAAACCTACATTTTTGATCTAAGCGGCGAATATCTTGCAAGGCTTTACGATGAACACGGCGAAAGTATTCTTCAGCAAAATGTAAGAATGTTTGAAGGAGACAAAGGTACAAATTTAGCTATAGCGCAAACCGCGTGCAATGTTGAGGAATCCAAAGATTTCTTTCATTTTAACAACGGGGTTTCTGTTATATGCGATACAGCAATTTTCCATCCATTCAACAATCGATTGAGTTTGGAGCGGCCACAGGTAGTTAATGGTGGCCAAACTATGCGGATCCTTCACCGGTGCTTCAGGAAAAGCGAATTGCAATCTGACGTTCACGTCGTTGTAAGAGTTATTACCACTGGAAAAGATAAACAGTTTGCTTCGAATGTTGCCGTGAACCTCAACAACCAAACTAGGGTGGACAACACCTTTTTGAGGTCAAATGACCCCAGAATCGTTCAATTGCTACATTCACTCACGACGCTTGGATATTTCCTAGAAAGAAGGGCTGGCGAGATTGATGCAATGCTTCCTGATGAACTTAAAGAGCTTGAAAATAGATTCGGTAGCCCACTTGCCAAGCATATTATTTCTCTCAAAGATGGTATGCAGGCCTATGTGGCTACATATTATCATGATCCACAACTAGCGAAGAAGGATCCTGCCAGAATTTTCACAGACGATGGTGGCAGTTTTTCCAAAATTCTTCAGTCAAATCTGACTGCGGAAAAGTTTAGAGATTCCTATGAGCTAAGTCGGATCGTTTCTGCTCAGGTCGACCGATTTAAGATGTTAAAACGGAAAAGATATTCGGACGAAGATGAGAGGAAACGCGTGTATGTGCAGGAAATTGGCTCAGTAATTGAGCCCGTTTTTGCTGAGCTTGACGCTGCAATACCACAGATCACTGTTTTTGGAATGGCGTATCTGTTCGAAAAGCACTTACAAACGAGCTCAGAGGATCTTAATAGTTTTGTCGGTGCCATCGGAAACAATCCTGGAATAGTGTGGAGCGGATTCGCCGAATTGATATCCGCTCGTGAGGCTTTAAAAATCGAAAAGAGTTGGCCGACACTACTTAAGTCCGGTTCATTCTACAAAGATGCCCTAACACACCTCAGGCAAACTTGGAAAGCTTCTTCTGACGCCACCTGCTCTAACTAGCGCCTTGCAATCGGACCAAAAAATTCTGTCATGCCTATTGCCTTCGCAAAAGCCACGCCAGCATGCTCCGGCTGCTGAAGAATGGCGTCCAGCCGAACGCAGGCGACGGACGGAGTGCTACCGGGGCTGGAGCGGGGTGCTTACTAGGACGAAGAAATGGTGCCCTCCCATTGAGAAGGCTCTGGTCAAGTGGGCACACGTCTCCTGATTTTTCTGTTGTCTAGCTTTTTCTTAATGAGACAAACCTGGTTGCGAGATCCGCCGGGCGCAGGTCCTTCGCCTCGGGCTCATGATGGCGTCGTCTCGCGGTTCCGGATTCCGTGTGTTCCATGTCGAGTGTCCGCCATAACTTGGCACAAAACGCTCAGAATTATTCCCCACATAAAATTGGGATGCCACATGGCCTGTTTATGGCATCCGCATAGTGTTGCGAAGGCGACAACAATCCGTCTTGACCATCTTAAGGCTGGAATTGTCTCATCTTTATCCGGGCTTTTTACCTCAGCTCTGCCTTTGATCATTTTCTACTACCCTTCCCAAACCTGACAGAGGTTTCGACTCTTATCTCCATGGTTCTTTCCCGTTCGCCGCACCGGTGGATCCTTCCGTATTCACCTTGATTGGTTCGTTTTAGTCCAATCGAAGGAGTCTTTTGTGGTTGGGCGCGGACGGTGTGTTGCCCGAAAACGACCGGTTCTATGGAAGAAGCAACATTTGATTGGAGAAGTGTTGCGACCTGCGGGGCTGGAATGAATAATCCGTCGTCAACTGGAGTAGCATATGTCCGTTACCAAAACCCATTCACACCATAGGCACTATGCGCACAGGCCGGCCATGAGGATGCCATGCTGTCCTTTCGCGACATCACTGCCGGAATTATTTTTCATTTTGCCGACACTGTGCAGAGCCTGCATCAGGCTGGAGTGGGACAAGAGGCAGGTGGCGAAATGCACAAGGCCGATAACGGATGAACCATGACTGATCAGCCGTACCCGGTTACATCAGGATTCGCTGCGTTTTTGCCGGCGGAATACCGCGGGAGTTTTTCTCCGGATTGGTTGATAGGCCTCTCCCCATTTGAGGACCGGACCTGTTCGAGTTGTTTTTCCGTCCGGCAAGGGGAATGGGTCGCCTTTGGGCCCCCAAAGGTCGATGAACGGTTTTTGATATGCGAGCGGGCGGAGTAGGAAAAGGAAGGTGTTTATGAATAAAAAGGAGAAGGGTATGGCGGAGTCAGGTGCAGCCCTGCAAATGGTCGAGGAGAGGTCATTGGTGGCGAAGCGCGATTCCGGAAGAACTGAAAATGAGTCCCAGTTCGCCATCAACAGCAGGGACGCGGCAGGTAAACAAACGGTTGAGGCGCTTCCGATGCGCAACACGATTCCACGGGATTCCCGTCCGGACAGGGATAGTCTCCCTGATAGAGAGGAGTGGCGTATGAGTTCAGGGCGAAGGCGGCGAGTCATTGACGATATGACGCCGATTGATTTCAAGAACGTGGAATTATTGAGCCGGTTTCTGTCGGAGACCGGACGGATTCTTCCGCGCCGGATGACCGGAAACAGTTTACGGCGTCAACGCGAATTGGCGCGGGCGATCAAGCGAGCCCGTCATCTCGCATTGTTGCCGTTTGCGGGGTCCCGGTTGCTGTAAGTCACGATTGGCGAGCATGACGAGATCGGAGGAATTGTTTGGCATGATGACAAGAAAGGAGCGCACATGAAAAAAGGGATTCATCCGACAGGGTACCGTGCCGTCGTCTTTCACGACGTGGCTGTCGATAAAAAATGGATCATGATGTCCACCGTGGAAACCAGCCTCACGACCGTGGGGGAGGACGGGCAGGTCTACCCGATGTATAGGGTTGAAACATCCATGTATTCTCATCCGTTCTACACCGGCACACAACGAATTGTCGATGCGGAGGGGCGCGTGGAAAAGTTTAATCGGAAATACCAAACAGGGCAAAAATCGGGGGGCGCAAATGTTTCGCGACCCAGGTAAACAGAGCTGCGAATCAGTCGATGCGCAGGGATGGCTTCCGGTGACGTTGGTCTCGGGGTTTTTCGGGGCAGGGAAGAGCGCGTTGATTCGCCATCTACTCGGGCACCGGGGTTCGCAGCGGTGGGCGCTGCTTGTGAGTGATCGCAGCGAGAGGTTGGAGGAAATCTGTGCGTGGGACACCAAAGGCGTCCAGCCCTTTTACTTTGGCGAAGCCTTGGTTGAACTGATGGGGCGATGTGTGGGTTGCTCGTTTCGTCAGAACTTTACGGAGGCCGTCTTGGCGATTGCACAACTTTGGAAATTTGACCGGCTCATTGTTGAATGTTCAGGCCTCACGGAACCGGAATTTGTCGTGGAACTATTCAACGATGCCATGGCCGAGGGGGGCGCACTGGCTTCGGTCGCCTGTCTGGATCAGATGGTGACAGTGGTGGATGGGGAAACACTTTGGGAGAACCTTCATTCATCGGATCAATTGCGGGATCGCGGGTTGAGCAGTGGGGCCGATGACAACCGTTCTATATCGGGGTTGCTGGTGGATCAGATTGAGTATAGCAGCCTGCTGGTACTCAATAAGCTCGATCGTGTTCCGCTGACCAGACAGATTCGTCTTACCAGGTTGCTGGAACACTTAAATCCTGAAGCGACGGTCCTGCGCGGGACGTACGGGGCGGTCCCGGTGGAAAGTGTGTTGGCCGAGCGGCCCTGCCGTCAAGAGCCTGTGAGTTTTCAGCCGGGATGGCTGAAAATGGTGGAGGGGATGTCGATCTCTCCGGCTGTGTGCGATACCCAGTGGACGACCGGCCTCTTTCAGGCGACGCGCCCGTTCCATCCAGGGCGGTTCTGGGAGATGATCAAGGAGGACTGGCCGGGAGTCCTGCGGGTCAGGGGCTATTTCTGGCTCGCCTCACAGCCCGATCGTTGCCTGGTGTGGGCGCAAACCGCAGGGGTGTGTCACCTTGAATGGGTCGGCAATTGGTGGGCGGCTACGCCGGAAATCGAGTGGCCGGGAGATGAAGAGTTTCGCCGCACGCTTGCAAAGGACTGGACTGTCGAGTTTGGTGATCGTCGACAGGTGCTGGCCTTTATCGGGTATCGTGTGGATCTCGAAGAGTGCTTTCACCGGTTACGTACCTGTTTGGTCACGCCGTCTGAAGCGCTGATGGGCGAAGCAGAATGGACGAATTTCGACGAGCCGGTCGTCTTGACCGGCCAGGAAGGCTGGCTGTCCGATGAAGATGAGGAGAGAGATTGATGGACCAGACAGCCCTGGACACTGGAATGCCATCGCCGGCTGTTCGCACCAACGCCCTGCCGGTGACCGTGCTGTCGGGATTTCTCGGATCAGGCAAGACCTCGCTGTTGAATCACGTGCTGCACAATCGGGAAGGGCTGCGTGTCGCGGTCATCGTCAATGACATGAGCCACGTCAATATCGATGCCGCGCTCATCAAGCAGGGTGGTGCGGCTCTGAGCCGCACGGATGAACGTTTGGTTGAAATGAGCAATGGGTGCATCTGTTGCACGCTACGCGATGATCTATTGGTCGAAATTGCCCGATTGGCCGGAGAGCAACGGTTTGACTATCTGCTGATCGAATCCACAGGGATATCGGAACCGCTCCCGGTAGCCGAAACGTTTTTCTTTGAAGATGAGCAGGGGAAATCTCTGTCGAACGTCGCCCGGTTGGATACGATGGTCACTGTCGTCGACGCGGGGAACTTTATCGCGGACTATCGTGCAGCCGAGGATTTGAAGACGCACGGTCTGCACCTCAGCGAAGAGGACGAGCGGACGATTACCGATCTGCTCATTGATCAGGTCGAGTTTGCCGATGTGCTGGTCATCAATAAAACCGATTTGATTTCAGATCGGCAGCAGGCCGAATTGCGGGGAATTCTCGAGGCTCTCAATCCGGACGCGATCATGGTGCCCGCGCGGCATGGGCAGGTGGCGCTATGCACGATTCTCAATACGGGCCGGTTTGATTTTGAGCGTGCCAGCGGGGCTGCCGGTTGGATGAAGGTGTTGGCGGGCGAAGGCCGGTCGGAAGCCGACGAGTATGGCATTCACAGTTTTGTCTATCGTGCACGAAAACCCTTTCATCCTGAACGCCTGTGGAGGCGGCTGCATGAAACCTGTGACGGGGTGTTGCGTACGAAGGGATTTGTGTGGCTGGCCTCTCGTCCTGACTGGATTGGCATCTGGTCGCAGGCGGGCGGGGTGGGGGCGATGCAGGGGGGCGGGCGATGGTATGCCGCCATGCCAAAACATGAGTGGAATGTGGATGCTGAGGACGAGCGGCGACTGGAAGCGCTCTGGGATCCCGTGTATGGGGATCGTCAACAGGAGCTTGTCGTGATCGGCCAGCATATCGATGAGGCGGCGCTGACACGGATGCTGGACGAATGTCTCTTGACGGATAACGAATGGCAGAGGGGGCTGGATGTTTGGGTCGGATCCAGTGATCCCTTCCCTCCCTGGACGACTGAGTCACTGATAGAAGAGTGAGCGGGGCAGTATGGCAGGACCCTGATCTTTCGCTTTCTTGGGGCGGAAAGCATGCGCGGTTGAATCAGGGGCTCCATATCCGGCAAGGGTTGTTGCTCCGCGTGGATATGAAAGGAAAGATATGAAGAGGAAAGATATTGGAGTGGTGGTCTTATCGGGGTTTATCGGAGCAGGAAAAACATCCGTGCTGAACAATCTGCTGCGACATCGCGGAGACCGGCGGATGGCGGTCATTCTGAGTGATGTGGGTGGGGCCGGCATCGATTCCGAGGTTTTTGATGGGAGCGACGCGCATTTGTTTCGAAACGGCGAAGCCCTTATCGAACTCGGCAATGCCTGTGCAGGGTATACGTTGCGGACGCATCTCATTAATGCGGTGAGCCGGTTGGCCTATGATGGCCGTTACGACACCATCATCATTGAGTTGTCCGGTGTGACGGACCCGGTATTCGTGACGAATGCCTTTGATCTGCCAGACGAGGAGGGTCGCATCCTGTCGACGATCGCCCGCTTGGATCATATTGTGACGGTGGTGGATGCCTTCCGTTTCTGGCAGGACTATGAGTCCGGGGAGAATCTTTTTGAGCGGGGCATGGGTCGGGGAGTCGACGACCAGCGGGCGCTATCGGAACTCCTTGCGGATCAGGTGGAATGCGGGACGGTCATAGTCCTGAACAAGGTCGATCTCGCAGCCGAGCAGGATTCGCGTCGTCTTGAAGGGCTGTTACAGCATTTGAATCCCGATGCCACGGTCTTGCAGGCCGTGGGTGGGAACATCACTTTCGACCAGCTTGAGCGGTCTTTGAGCTCACAAAGTTCGGCGACGGCCGGGGAGCCCGGGTGGATGAAGTTGCTCCGCGGCCAACTGGTCCCTTCTAGGGAAGTCACAGGGGTGCAGGCCTTTGTGTACCGGGCAAGGAGGCCGTTTCATCCAGATCGGTTCTGGACGCTGATGCAGGAAGAGTGGGCTGGCGTGCTCCGGTCGAAGGGCTATTTTTGGGGCGCCTCGCAATCGAAGGCGTGTTACATGTGGTCACAAGCCGGCGGGTCCTGTCTCTATGAGCGCCTTGGACGTTGGTGGGTGGGGATTCACGATCAACACTGGCCGTCAGATCCCGTCGCGTTAAATGAGATACGGGAGGTGTGGGATCTTGAGTACGGCGATCGGCGGATCGAGCTGGCCATTGTCGGAGAGGACATGGATTCAGCCGACCTGAGTCGTCGTTTGGATGCCTGCCTTCTGACCAGTGCGGAATTGCTATTGGATGAAGATCGCTGGGAAGCGTTTATAGACCCCTTTAAAAAACCGAGTTGGGAAAAAAGGCAGGCAAGGGGTTCACGTGGAAATTCATCGGACTAGGATGCAAACAGGTTGTTCCATGCATTGACAAGAAGGGAAGCGATGGGACGGTATTGTCAGGTGACCGGTAAGAAGCCGATGGCAGGTCACAATGTAAGCCATGCCAATAATAGAACCAAGCGGCGGTTTTTCCCGAATCTGCATCGGAAACGCTATTTTCTGCCGGAAGAGAATCGTTGAATTACCCTGTCGGTTTCAACACACGGCATGAAAATTATCGATAAAAAGGGGCTGGCCCGCGTCGTCGCCGATCTGCGTGTGGCCGGAGAGAAAATCTAAGGCTCCACAGGAAAAGGTTAGGTGCAGGCTGCCAACCATGGCGTGACGAGTCGGCAATCAGGATTGTGTTCTCTCTCAAAATCATGCGATGCACACGTCAAAATAGAAGACCATGGTAACACAGTTGTGGTCCAGACATCTGGAGTGTGTGAGTCCCGCCTGCCTGATCAGGCAGGCGGGACTGAGCCGGTGAAGAAGTTAACTCACTTGGACCATGCCATGGTCGTCGCAATGAGCACCGTGCGGAAAATGCAAATGGCCATCAACCAGATAGTCGATATGATTGCCGTGCGGAACCGTTTGATGCCCGCATGTAGGTCCATGGCGATGGGAGGACTCATGTGCCTCGCAATCGTGGTTGGGCGTACAATCGGCGGGATTCGCAGTCCCTACAGCTAAGGTGTGTTCATCCACATGTTCATTGTGCGGGAAATGCAGATGTCCATCATGAAGGTAATCCTGATGGTCCTCGTGCCGGATAAGGGTATGGCCACAATCGGGGCCGTGTGTGTGGGGATGTTCGTCATGAATACGATGGTCGCTCATGATGCCTCCTTGTATTAACTGTGAATTCGTCCTTCCAGAGAAGCACGCCCCACCTTAGAAAAATCTGGAAGGATTGTCAAAGGATTGTCGCCCATGGGCACCGTGGTTTTTCCGGTGTCGGAGCAACAATCACAATGAGCGGCTTTTTCTTTCATTGGTAATGGGAAAATGTCCAAGATGATTAAAGGTCATGGTGAGGCGGGATGTGCAGAAAGAGTCATGGCCCGTCATTCGTCGTGGCTGACCGCACATGGCCTACTCAAACCCTTTGTGAGATTTTGATGACTAGTTGTAATCGAGTTACAAGTAAGCTGGCCGGGAATGTTTAGCTGCCTTTTGAATTGCGGTTCCCCGATGATTCCTGGGAGGCGTATGGAATTTAAAATCTCAGGTAAACCTCACCGGCAAGAAGTACTGTCGAGGAAATGATGATCGATTGATATGGAGAAACTTTATGCCCATCTATGAATATCAAGCCGAGTATTGCTTGAAGTCACTGTTTTGTCCCAAGAGGTTCTCCTTTTGGCAGAACATGTCTGACCCTCCCGTCTCCGAATGTCAGGAATGCGGAGCCCCACTGGAGCGGGTGATGTCCACATTTTCTGCGGCAGCGGATATCCTGGCGTATGGTCATGCCGTTGCCAATCCTCCAGCGGGATCGCAAGCTCCTCCCGCTACCCAACAAAATATCTTTGGAGGGGGATTGGGGATTCAGGGTTGTGGCCACGATTGTCGAACGCACCATATGCCCTCGCCACACAAAAAAGGCTTTTGATGCCGCCAGCAGAATGACTTCAGGGAAGGGCCCTGTCGATTTGAGGCGCACCATTGCGTCGACAGAAACCATCAGATTCATAGCGACGCTTGAAACTTTGACAAGTGGCAAACCGATAGATGCGCATCCGTTCGTTGTTCGAATGGACGGTGCGGCGGAAGGAGTTCCGCGTTATTCCGGTCCTAAGCGCCAATACGTAGAGACGCGGGTTTTCTGTGTACAGGTGGAAGATTCCACCGGAAATGGTCAACCGGTCTGTAGATTTCCTCGGGGTAACCTGCCCTTTTCACAGACCTGACGAATCGTGGGCATTCACGAACACTCATTTTTCCCGGTGCTTAGGCAGTTCCCGATTGACGTACGGGTGTGGGGCACATACTGGGACCGGTGTGACGCAGGCTTGTCTCCGTTCGAACAGTGATGTGTATGAAATTTGCAGCCCTGGTGATGTAACCGTCGATTCATCCACCCGGCTCCAATCAGCACTCCCGCGCCGCTGATCATGAACAGGGTTTCGCCGGCCTGACCATCTTCCCACCAAATGCGGCCATACATCATTAACATCAATCCTATCCCGGACAGAATGAGCGGAGCCGGTTTTCGATGGATAGGGATGCTGAGTATTTGGCTTCCCAGGGCCAGGCATCCCACGATTCCCATGAGGATCCAGTCGAGGATGTGAGCGGTCTCCGGAAGGAAGAGGGATAAGATTTCAGGCTGTGATCCGACGACAAGAGGAAGAACTAAGACTGCGAAAGGCGTCAATGAGCATTCAAGGGCACAAAGAAATGAGGCGGTCATTCCGGCGCGTGCCAGTTTGTCTTCGAGTGTGTTCATGAATTGTTCCTGTGTGAGAAGAGCGTAAGGTTTAACTCAGAACGGGTTTACCATCAGGGAATGGTTTGCCTGAGCACAGGATGAAGAACTGATTCAATGCTGCGCTCACCATCTTTACATGATATCGGGTCCTCTGGACCGGACTTGATCCGACTCTGGCGTCTATCGCTGATTCATGTGGTTGGAAAGTGAGGGGGATTGGCAGATGGTCGGCCGGAAATGACCACCCATTTTTATTTTCATGCAGATGAAAATTTTTTTCATTAGGGTTCTGTTTTTTATGAATCAGTGGGCGGGAAAGCTGTCAATTGAATGCGATGAAAGTGAGCCGGTTACAAAAAACGTATAAAGAAGCCTTACGGACAGCGGGTTACCGTTTTACCCGCCCGAGGCAGGCGGTTCTGCAGGTGCTACAAAGAGCCGACCATCCTTTGAGTGCCTTGGAGGTGTTCAGGCGACTGCAGGAAGAGCACGTGTCGATCGATCGGGTTACGGTATACCGGAGTTTAGCGGTACTGTCCCGGCTGGGCTTGGTGGCGCAATTGGCGTTTGTCCAGGAGGGGCAATTCCGCTATGAATGGCGGGATGGTCGTGTTCTCTCTTCCCATGTGCGTTGTCAGCAATGCGGAAGAATTGAATCGCTTTGTCTTCCCTCGTTGAAACGACTTAAATTCCTGATTAAAAGTAAGACCAGTTTCCTCGTGAATGACCAGTCTTTGGAATTCAACGGCTTGTGCCCCGACTGTCAATAAAGCCATGAAATCCTTTGGTCTTCATCTTTCAAGGATCGGGTCATTGGCGTCTTTGGTTTGCGCCATCCATTGTGCCCTCACGCCGATAGTGCTGTTAAGTTTGCCCTTCATTCTTTCGCATTCGTCCGGAGAATGGAATGGGATTCTGGAAATGATGCTTGGTGAAAATACAGAATGGCTGTTCCTTGGAGGGATCGGGCTGCTGGCAGGATTCGGATTGTTGGCCACCTATTCCGTTCATCGTGACAAGAGGCCTGCTTTCCTATCCGGAATCGGTGTGGTTGTGTTATTGATCTCGCGTGTGTGGATGGATCACCAAAGTCCCGGAGAGATCGCCCTGGATGTTACGGGAGCATGCGTTATTGCATGGGCCGGATTGTGGAACCGGCGGCTTTGCCGTTGCGTCGGCTGCCATCAACATGGGCCATAAACCCAGGGCACTATTTCTGTGCGGGGTTTGTGTTCTTTCCCGGTCAAGAAGGTTGATGGCAACCAGAGAATGAGGGGATTAAGGAATATTCGGGGAATTATTGTCAGCACGTCGGGGATGTGGGCCTCGCCAGGAACCTGCCACATACACCTGGTTACACCATAGGCTCGAAAACGAACGGCGTCGGATTTCTTAAGCGTAGTCCCCAAGGCCGTGGGATTTTACTAACTGCCTGCCAGTACCACGCAACCCAAAGAGCGAGGGTCGGATCCGTTTTTAGTGACGGGCGTCGATGAATTGAAATATTCCAAGTGCCTTGGTTACAGTAGTTTGATTGTTCTATTATTGAATTCCATGAAAACACAACACAAGATCATTGGATTTCTTCTTGCCATCATCCTGGCCATCCTGCCCCTTTCTTCGGCATTGGGCGTCCAGCATATCCTGGCCGGGGCAGACCTCGCCGGCCATGCCCACTCGGATTTCGATCTCTGTGACTGGGTGCATATTCAGACGACAGGTTCCCTGTCGTTCGATGCGAACTCTTCATGGCTTTGTCTGTTTGGATCCGGCGATGTGGTGGTCCAATCACCCTCACGTTTCAATAACCAGTCGGTTATTTCCTCCAGTCCACCTCGAGCTCCTCCTCAAGCGTAATTCCCGGAATTTCTCAATCCGTATTTCGAAAAACTGAAACTAGGCCTGAGTTCCTTCCGGGACCTTGGACAGGCGCGGATCTTCGTTCTGTCGATATCAGGATCTTGGGAGCGCCTGCTCTAGCTTCCTTCTTTATCCCGGGTCGGGGGGAGGTTTAGGCTATGAGGCAGATAGTTGACGATCCAGATAGGAGGATGACAGGTGCCGGAGCCGGCGTAAGTGAAGGCTGGTGTGAATAAAGACGATGCCGACCATTCCACAGGCAAGGGCCGGCTTCACGATAGAAAAGATGAGCAGCAATGTCAGAAAGAGAGTCATCATCATGTGTGTTCTCATGGGTTGATCTGTAGAGGCGATGGCTGAGGACATATTGATATGTTCGGCCGAATCCGGGCCTAGCTTGAGAGTGGACAAAGAGAATGATCCGGAGAAACCCTGGCCACAATACCGGGATTAAACGACCACTGATTGGTTAAAACGACCATTCGTCGGGATAGCTTCGTGGAAATAATCTATCGGGTCTATGATGGGGCGCCAATTTTCGGAAGAAAAGGAAATGGATGCCATGGAAGAGGGCCGTGTTGACTGAAGTGTCCGATTTTTCTGTCTCGTTTATCGCGCATGTCAGCGGGTACGCCGTCGGTATGATTTTGTATGCCATGTTGTTGTGGCTGGTTTTTCGGGCGTTGCAGGAATCGACCCAAAAGAATCAGAGCGAACCCTCTGCCCAATCCCCCAGATGGCTTGCATGTTGGACGGCAATTTTAGGCTTGCTGTGGAATGTTGGAGCTCTGCTGGCCTTTCTGCTTCCGAATTTACACCTGACCGCACCGCTTCCGGTGTTGTATGCGTTGGCGGTCTCCGCATTGGGATTTCTTCCCGCTGTCGTTGTTCTGGCTATGGTTGAAACGCAGCCCATGGGCCTGCCTGCCTGGATTCGTCGATCGATTTCTGCAGCGGGTTTTGGGTTGAGCGGGTGGGCATCCCTCATGCACCTGCATGCTGCTCTGAGCGGGGAATCGGGGAGCATGTCCGGAGCAGCGCTCCAGGCCATGGTCTGGGGCTTTCTCGTGCTTTTGATCTGGCTTCTTGCTGTCAGAGTGCGGGCTGAGGGGTGGGATTATATGGGGGGAATCGTGGTGCTCTCCGGATTGGCCATTGCGGTTCTTCCCTTTAGTCAGCATGAGACCGGGGAATATTCCTGGGGCATGGAGGTTGTCGGTCATCATGCCAATCTCCTGTTGGCCCTGGCCATTCTCTATCAGGACTATCGCTTTGCTCTGGGAGACCTTTTCTTGAAGCGGGCGTTATCCTTTTTGGTGTTGGCCCTGGTGACGCTTGGTGCCTTGATCACCGTTGGGATTCCGGTGTTACGGCTCGACCCGGACAATGAAATGGCTAACCTATCCCGGCTTGGTGTTTTTTTTGCACTTTGGATCATCACGGCGCTGGCCTATCCCCATTTACGAAAAGCCGTGATCTGGCTGGTGGATGTCGTGGTGTTGAGACGACCGGACTACGATCAACTCAGGCAGGAGGTGGCAATCGCTGCTAATGAGGAGGAAGAGCCAGAGCGGATTTTGTCCCGTACCGGTGCATTACTTCAGCCTGCTCTGTTGGCCAGACAGATTACCTGGAGGCCTTGGAGCCTGGAGAGCGAGGCCGGATCTGAATGGCCGGGTCAGGTCGGCGTACTGGACGGGGATCGTGGGGAAGAATCTCCGGCGAGTCGAGCCATCTCCGTTGAAAGCCTGGTAAGAAAAGGAAGCAGTGAATCATCCTTGTCCCGGCCTGGCGGAGAAGAATTCCTCGTGTTCATTCCGACGATGGAATTGCCTCAATACGTTCTGGTGATTCAGGGGCTTCTTCATCGACGGCGATTGCTTTCGGACGACCTGTTCCTATTGGAAGCCGTGGCGCATATCATTGCCCGAAGGATCGATGCGGTGCGATCGGCCCATGAGCGCTGTGCCGTGGCCATTCGAGAGCAGGAAATGAGAAAACTGACCATTGAGGCGGAACTCCGGGCTCTTCGCACGCAATTGAACCCTCACTTTTTATTTAATGCCTTGACCACTATTGGCTATCTCATTCAAACGGCACCGGCGCGGGCGCTGGACACGCTCATGCGGCTGACGGAGTTGCTGAGAGGCGTGTTAAAGCGTCTTGAGGGGGATTTTTCCACCTTGGGTCAGGAGGTGGATTTAGTCCAGGCGTATCTCATGATTGAACAGGCGCGTTTCGAACGGCGGTTGGCCTATCAAGTCAATGTGCCGTCAAATTTACGAGATCTGCCTGTGCCGGCTCTGGTGTTGCAACCACTGGTGGAAAATGCGGTGAAACACGGAATTCAAAAATGTGCCAAGGGAGGGATCATTAAAATTGGGGCTGAAGTGGAACAACGGAAAAACGAAAATGGTCACGAAGCTTGGAGGACTCGTGATCTTGTGATCAAGGTGCAGGATACGGGACAGGGTCCGGAAGACAAGGGGCAGGAGGTCGCCTGGGGAGCCGGAATCGGGTTGGCCAATATTAAGAAACGTCTTCATTTGCATTATGGCGATCATGCTGCGTTATCTATGCATCGGAGTCCAAAGCTTGGCACGATTGTCCACATCCGTATTCCTCTTGTTGGTTCGAGCGATCTCCTGGCAGAAGAATCCGAATGCCTTCCTTCCGGCCAGGGGGTGAAAGAATGAGCGGAAAACTCCGGGTTATTGTTGTTGACGATGAGCGGCCGGCACGTTCATTTCTGACGACGACCTTGAAGACTCTGGATGATGTCGACATTGTGGGAGAGGCCGAGAACGGTGAGGACGCGATCAGCCTGATTCAACGGGAACAACCCGATCTGGCATTACTGGATCTTCAAATGCCCGGACTGGATGGCCTTTCCATGGTCAAGGCCATCAAAAAAGGGCATATTCCGTTGATTGCGTTTGTCACAGCCCACAATGAATATGCCATTGAGGCGTTCGATATCGAGGCCATCGACTACTTATTGAAACCGGTCGACCGCACGCGACTGCGTAAAACCATCAAACGGGCAAAGGAGCGTCTGGAACGGGAAGATGTCATGGCGAATGAATTGGAAGCTCGACCGCGCGGCAAGGAGGGAGCCCCTCCGGAGGATTCGGATTACATGGACCGTCTCCCGATCAAAAAGAAAGAAGAGATCATTTTTCTGCCGGTGAATCAGATTGCCTCCATTGTCTCGGATGGAGAGCTGATGCATATCACGACCCTTCGAAAGGAACGTCATACCATCAGCCACCGGCTCAAGGCGCTTGAGGCCAGACTGGACCCCAGGCGATTCGTGCGATTGGGTCGCGGGACTTTGGTCAATGTGGAGTCGATATGCCGGGTGGCCACTATGCCGGGAGGGTCGTATGTCGTTACCTTGACGAATACTCAACAACTCAGGGTCAGCCGCAGTCAGTCACGATTTTTACGGCACCAAATCCTGAGGTTGTAAGATCCCTGCCTTACGGATTGGTCCCTCGCCGGTTTTCCCTTCCCCTCTGCCATAATCCAGTCATTCAGGCGAATCAACCGCTCATGAAATTATATGACCGTTCATAAAAAAAGACTGTGGATTACGCGCATCCCGCCTTTATAAATTGACAGGTATTCGAAGTGACAGTTTAGAAAGGCCGTGTAGCCCGTTCAGTGACAGGTTTCCGGATATCGTAAGTCTCAGGCGAGTGACCGGACGCTCGAAGGAGGATTGGTCCTCTTTGGCCCCAGAAAGGTGCATGAGGCGTCAATATCACTAAAAAAGGAGGGTTTTCCCATGTTTAAAAAGTTACGTAGTCAAGCAGGCGCGGCGTTGGTGGAATACAGTCTCCTCGTCGCGGGAATCGCCTTAATCGGAGCGGCCGCCGTGGCGGTATTCGGCCACAAAACCTCGGATATGATGGCCGCAATCGCTGCGGTGTTGCCCGGGGCGCATGCTGACGATAATGGCCCCATTGTCAGCGGTAAGATTATTGAAACCGCAGATGGTCAAGGACCTGGTGGAAATGCCATTGCCTTGGATATTAACGGCATTGTTGCCAACGCCGGCACCGAACGGCTAGGAAATAATTTTGGGACCACTACGAGTATTTCGACATTGGTTGTCGAAGCTCAATCTGAGTAAGCTCCCTAGGGTTTGTACATGCACGCGAGTGAAAAGCCTTCCCGGTCGAATCAGGCCGGGAAGGCTTTTTGTTGTCTGTCGAGCACATTCAACAGGTTGGAGGATGCAAGTCATTTCGACAATTTATGATAGTGAAGTCATCGCGAGGCACTAATAGGATCTCGGAGAAGTCCTCAGACGGCGTTCTTTGCCTGCGCCGCAGAACGAAGAGGCGCGGCAACCAGGTCGTGGTGGACGAGCCAAAACGGGGCAATTCTGAGCATCCTGCTTGGGTCATCTGTTTGGGACTTTGCGGCCTATGTCGCTTTCAGCAGGCAAATATAGTTGTTTCGCAATAAGAGCAGGGTTGTGGATGAATGAAGGCACCCGGTCGCCCTGAAAGACGATTCAGGGAGTGTTGAATAATAAAGATGTTCAAGGGAAAATTTGCCCAGGATTAGATTTCTCATCAAAGGCTCCGGGTCGGTTCAAAAAAGCATGCCCTGAGTCTTCCCAAAGGGTCCGTCCAGCAAGGCCGCAGCCGTTTTTACGCGCGGAGCGTACGCGTAGTACGTGAGCACGGGAAAATGGCGAGAACGCCGCTGGCGGCTTTTTTCAACAGACCCATTCACTAACCAAATGACTCACGCCCACAACTCAGGCCAATCCGAATGTTGCAAGCATGTAAGGGTGATACGTCACCCCACCCGGGTTACATACCAATTGCTTAGGGCTAGCGTTTACCAGTCCCGTTTATTTGGGCAAACCCAGATTTTGTAAGAGACCTGCACTGTTCTTCGCTCTCTCACCGGTTTTCCCCTCCACCACTTCAATCCAGTCATAGAGGCCATCAACCGCTCATGACATGAATGTAACTGTTCAAAAAAAGAAAGTGGAATACATGAGATGGCGACCTTATAAGTGAACAGATAAGGATGCCTTCTTAAATTCCATTAACCCATTCAGTCAAAAACCAATTCCGGATTACCAGGCCTTGGGCGAGCGCCCGGACGCTTGAAGGAGGATTTGTCTTCTTTGACCCCAGAAGGGTCCCTGAGGCGGCACTATCACTTCAAAGGAGGGTTTTCGTATGTTTAAAAAGTTACGTAGTCAAGCGGGCGCGGCGTTGGTGGAATATAGCCTTCTCGTCGCGGGCATTGCCTTGATCGGAGCCGCCGCCGTGGCGGTATTCGGCCATAAAACCACGGATATGATGGCCGCGGTCGCTGCGGTGTTGCCCGGGGCACATGCTGACGATAATGCCCCGATTGTCGCAGGAAAAATCATTGAAACCAGTGTAGATGGTGGACCCGGTGGCGATGCCATTGCCTTGGATATTGGCGGCATTGTTGCCAACGCCGGCACCGAACGGCTAGGAAATAATCTTGGGACCACTACGAGTATTTCGACCTTGGTTGTCGAAGCTCAAGCTGAGTAAGCTCCCAAGGGTTTGTGTATGCACGCGAGTGAAAAGCCTTCCCGGCCTGACTCGACCGGGAAGGCTTTTTGTTTGAGCCGTCCATGTGTAAAAAATAACCGTTCATTGGACGACCCTGACAGTCCAGAAGAATCACCTCGTGGGCGAACGATGTAATCTCCTATAAGACATTAAAGACATTAACAGTCGGGCCATACACACCCTTGCGGGGCATGTGAGGGAAAAGCGGATTGGGCCTGGAGCAGGATAGCGTAGGTTTGTAGATGAACGAGGTTTTAAAGAACACCATGAAAGATCATTCAGCAGCCGGATTGCCAAGGCCTGCCACTCTGGGCTATCTGAATGTTCCGCGCATGAGCCTGCTGGTTAGCGTGATCTTTCTGCTTCTTCTTCCCAGTGCAATGGCGCAAACGCCCTCTTCGAAGCTATCTCCAAGGACAATAGTTCTTAAAAAATCCCCGGAGTCTCCTATCCCTTTGCGCGTGATTGTGGCCCAACACCGACGTGTTGTGATTGATGATCCGGTGCAGCGGGTTGCGGTGGGCGATACGTCAATCGTTTCGGCTCAGTTGATTAACAACAAGGAAATTCTGATTCTTGGGCAGCGCCCCGGACGCACGTCGATCATTGTCTGGCTTCAGTCAGGAGCGATTCGTCATTATCAATGCAATGTGCAACGGGATCTTTCCGTTCTGCATGCGGCTTTGCATAACGTTCACCCCAGTATCGGTGTGACCAGTGCCCCGGACCGTGATGCCATCATTCTGACCGGAAAGGTGCCTGATGTGACCTATTCCCAGGCGGCGGAAGGGATCGCGCAGAAATATGTGAATGCCAGACGGGGAACAAGGAGATCAGGTCAGGGGCCGTTTGTGCAAAGTCCCGGCGGGCAGCCGGCCAATCAGACTCAGCCCGGGGGGTCGAATCAATCCTCGGGATCATCCGGCCCTTCCTCTGATGATGAGGGAGATGAGGAATCCTCATCAAGCGATTCCTCCGACCCCGTTCAAGTTACGGAGGACACCCCTGTCGGAGGGACTATCATCAATTTGATTCAATTGGACACGTTGCCGGCAACTCCGGAGGAGCGCATGCAAGAGGCAATCCGGAATCTTGGGGGTGAGCAGGTGACGGTGCGGCGAGTAAAACGAGGTGTTGTGCGTGATGATGAGCAGGATGTCTTTGTCCTGGAGGGATCGGTGAAAAATCAAGTGGCCCTCTTGCGCGTGCTGGAGGTAGGTTCCCGAATGCTGACCGGCCAGGGGGCCACGCGACAAAATATTCGCGTGGTGGGTGATGAAGCGGGGGCGTTGGCCGGTCGATTAGGACAACAGCAAGGGGGGCAGCAAGGGCAGCAAGGGCGACTGATGATTGGTGGGGGCGGCGGCGGGATTGGTCAGCTATTTGGAGGGGCTGGTACGACGTCTGGGCGCATCAGTAACCGGGTACAATCGAATCTGGGCCGGGCCAAAGTGATTGAAGCGGCCCACGGACGCATTCTCTCCTTTCTTCATGTGAGGGATCTTCCGCAAATTCGGGTCAACATCAAGCTCTATGAAGTCAATCGGACAAAACTGCGGTCCTATGGCTCCGATCTGATCGGAACCTTTGACAATTTCGGGACGGCTCCAGAGTCCGGGGTCCGAAACATTTTAGGCTTTCTGAGTGGTACGCTTGCGGTCGACACGTTCATTCAAAGTGGGCAGTTTGCCCTTGAATCAGTCTTCACGTTTTTGGAGAGACTGGATTTGGCGCGAAGCCTGTCTTCTCCTTCGCTCACCGTGTTGTCTGGAGAAATTGCCGCTTTTCTGGTTGGAGGAGAAGTCCCGATTGAGCAGGCATTTTCCCCGTTTTTCGGTGGTGGAGAGACGCCTGGCGCGGCAGGGGTTTTTCAGTTTGTCACGTTTCGTGAATTCGGGATCTCCCTCCGTGTTCGCCCGCTGGTGGGAGAAGACGGGGATTTGACGATCGACGTGGTTCCGCAAGTGGTGACACCTGATTTGCGCTTGACGACGGGCATTGCAGAGGCCACTGGAACCAATCAACCCACGACAGCATTCAAAAACCGGTCCATGCAGACGAGCGCACGCATGCAGGATGGCCAGGCCATCCTGATTGGAGGTCTCCTCTCGCGTGACAAATCGGATCAGCAGAGCTTTATTCCTGGGATTCGTGATATCCCGGGGTTGGGTTGGTTGTTTCGACGGTTTACGCAAAACAACGAAGAGGTTGAACTCGTTATTATCATCCATCCTGTCATTATGAGAGAACCGATTCCCGAGGTGGGCCTCTGGGCTTTTCCAGCTCTCACCGACTATCGACCGGCCTGGGAATTCAAGTCATGGCCGGCACCTGAGGGGAAAGGCTTGTGAAGCGGAGAGTAAAAGCCTTGCTGACAAAAATTCGTCCATCTCTTGGTCCGGTTGCATCCCAACGTGGCGGGGTGCTCATCGAATTTGCCTTCCTGTCGTTGGTGTTTTATGTCCTGGTTGCCTTGGTGGTAGACATCGGGAGAATGGTGTTTGCGGCTCAAGTGCTTCAAGATGCCGCCCGTGTGGCCGCCCGGGAATTGTCGTTGGTGCCGCTCCCTGCGGCCATGACCTTTGATCAGGCCTTGCAGGATCCAACAGTTATGGCACAGATATTCGACCCGGCCTTGCTGGTCATCGATCTCGACGCGTTTGGGGATGACGATGTGGCGTTTCAAGCGTTTCTGGATCAGTTGCCCATGGTCAATAAAATGTTGAGACCGCTCATGATTTTCGAACAGGCTGAAATACAAGGTTCCAGCCGTCGATTGCTGAGGTTTCCCGGTGCGCTGTTGAATGATCCTTTGGCCCCAAGCGGTCTGGGAGTGGGAATTCCCCGGGTGGAATCCCGTGGAGCGGGGGGCGTGGAAGCCATTCGATGGGTTCCGGTTCTTGAAGAAATCACGAATGGCTCTTTTAGTCTGGTGCCACTTGACCCCGAAAATCCGCCTCCTCAACGGGGTCTGGTGGCGGTTCGCATCAATTATCCGTTCCAAGCGGCGATGTTGAGCGGGTTTCAGCAAGGTCCGGGAGGCCGTTTTGAATCGAACCTGGCCAATCGCATTCAAGCGGACGATGAAAGCGTCGACGATTCCATCAATGCTCCGCCACGCGGGACTCCATTTGGGGTCGGTGATTTGCCTGAAGTAGGCGTGTACGGCGGACGTTTCGGATTGGGAGGACAATTGGCATTTGGCGGTGAAACGCTCAGGCCCTACAGGAAGCTTCTTTCCGCCCAAGCCATTTCCAGGCGGGAGGTGTTCTTATGAAAACTGCCGGATCTCACCCTCGATCGTCGTGGGTCAGATTTGTGTCGTCCCCATTTTTTTTGGCGGGCATGCTTGTCGTGATTCTAGGGGGATTGTGGGTGTCCGGCCTGGTGAACCCTTGCTGGTTCGGAGTGAATTGCGGGCCTTCCACGGAGGGGCTGGTTGCCGTTCCGGTCAGCGCGCAAACGATTCCGGCGTTCACCCAATTGAACCGTCAACATGTGTGGAATGCCGGGAAAGGGCAGCTGTCTGTTGTGCTGCTTCCCCCGGAACAGGTGACCGAAGCTATGAAAACCGATTTAACGGACATTCTCGGTCGTGTCCTTGGGCGAGAGAAGCCTGCCGGATATGTGTTCACGGAAGTGGATTTTCTCCCGAGGGGTTCCCGTCCTGGGTTAGTCGGGGGGATTCCCCCAGGGAAGCGGGCCGTGCGGGTCGAAGCCGGTCAGGTCAGCGGGTTATATGGCCTGAATCCCGGAGATCGCTTCGATCTGATCGCGACATTGCCGATCGACGCGGATGGGAAGGATAAATCATTGACCATGGGAGGAGTCTATGGTCAACAATTAGCGCTCCAGGCGAATTTACATAATTGGGCAAAACAAGCCACCGTGCGGGTGCTGGTGCAAAACGGTGTGCTGGTTCAACCGTTGACGACCCGGGAAATTCCTCTCTCGGTGAATACGCTGACCCAGGGTCTTGTGGTCAAAAAGAAGCCTGTTCAAGAAATCGTCATCGCGGTGGACCCGGAAGAAGTGGCTTCATTGACCGAAGCCGTGGCCGTGAAGGCCGAGATTACGACCATTCCTCGTTCAGGACATCCGGACGATCCCAGGGACAGCGAGACACCGGAATCCCAACCCTGGAGCCCCTTTGGGAATACGTTGGCTTTAGGGAAGTCGTCTGGCGGGATTTCAAAAAATGGAAATACGGAATCTTCGCTCACGTTTGTGGAAACCTTGAACGGATCGGGAGAACGGGAGTTCATTACCGTGCCTGTTGCGTCGGATCAGGAGAAATAGTGCGATGTTATACACGATGCGCGTTCATGCTTGAACGCGACACGGTACTCTTTGGGAATGTCAGGCTATGTTGGTCCTGTTCGTCTTGCTGGTTTGGGGAATGCTGGGTATTGGTTCGTTAGTGATCGATTGGGGGTATGTCAATCTCACCAGAGTGCAAATGCAAAATGTGGCGGATGCCGGTGCGGGGGAAGGCTTGCGTCTGCGTGATGTGGCCCCAGAGGATCCGGTTGCCAGTGATCTGAACCGCCGGGTGGCGGTGAGCCAGCTGGCCGCATGGACGTATGATGATGATTTTGATCTGACCGACGATCTCCTGCAGTTTGGTGCGGGGCCTGATGTGTTCCTGACTGGAGGACAAACCGACCTCAATGCGATGCAGACAGTAGACGTTCGGTCGGCCCCCGTCTACAAACCGGTGTTGCAATGGAATGATGAAGCCAATGCCCGACATGGCGATATGGTCAGCGGGACGTTTGGGATTCCCGATCCCAGTTGTTCGGTCGAAGCCCCGCACAGGGAATGTGCAAATTATACCCGGATCGATTTCGTCCCGGCTGAAGTGAACGCCAGTCCGACGGCCGATGCCTTTCTCGTGCGATTGCGGCGCTCCATAAAACCGGAACCCTTTCAGGGTCAGACCGGCGTCGATAATGTGCCGGGAGTGAGTTCGGCCGGCCCGACCCTGCCGCTGGTGTTAGGACTTGGCTCGCCTCTCCAGGCCCAAATCGATTCGCCTGGAATTCGTTTTACGGGCCTAACCGTGCGGGCGACCGCGATTGCCGATGCCCGCCCTGTTCGAGGGGTGGGTCTGCCGGATAACTTGTCCGAGCCTCCCCGTCTGGGTGTTGCCCCATTTGGTCTTGTTCGTGCAGGCTGGCGGGATTCTCTGGTGGTGGATGTTCCCGGTTCGGGCACCGTGGATTCTTCAGGGGTCGTGGCGGTCGGGTCCACGGCAATCGGCCGGTTTCTCCTTTCGGTTACGAGCATTGGGGAACCAGTTCGTGCTCGATTTCCTGAAGGGGGACAGGTGACGATCGACGGATATGCACCTCTCTACGAAGATTTTTTGGGGACGGAACGGGTGGTGGGATTTGCACGGGTTGAAATGACTGGAACAGCGCCCGGTTCGGTACAGATTATCAGGCGACCGGGTCAAGTGGCTGTAGAAAATGCCACCGTCACTCTCCTGCCTGCATTTCCCCTTCTGCCGGAACCGGAATTGGCATGGTTGTTTCAAGTTAATCGTGACATTCAGGAAGAGGGAGCCCTGCTGGCTCCGGCGCTGGTTCGTTAGGGATTGAACGTGTAATGGAAACGAATCTCCATATCCTCGTGGTAGGGAAATCCCCTGGACTCCGCGCGGAATTTGATTCCGCGCTTCAGGGTGTGGGCAGTTACCGATGCGTCACGGTCTATGCCGAGTCATTCCGCCATGCGGAAGAGCTGGCCAGGAACCGCCGGCCTCAATTGATTTGTGTCGAGATGAATGGAGATCTTCGCGGCTTGAAGGAGTTTACGATTGATGTGTCTCAGATGTTGCCGGGAACCGCTATCGCCGGCTTGTACAAGCCCGATCTTTTTGAATCCGATCAATCGGAAAGCGCGTTTATTCTTGAAGGCGTCCGGGCGCGTATTCAGGATTTCCTCCGGCACCCGCTTTCCAGCACCGAAATTCGACAGGTCCTCGACCGGATTTTTGTGCAGGGAAAGACCAAATCCAGCCTGTCCCCGCTCGGCCATATTGTCTCGTTTGTCAGCAACAAAGGGGGAGTGGGGAAATCGACGATTTCAGTCAATATGGCGTGTTTGCTGGCCAGTCGCCATCCCGGCCAGGTGTTGCTGGTGGATGCGTCTTTGCAGTTGGGCGTTGCTGCGGTAATGCTTGATCTGAATCCCCGAACGACCATTGTGGACGCCGTTCGTGAAAAAGGACGTCTTGATGAGACGTTGCTTCGCGAATTGACCGTGTCTCATCCGTGCGGGTTGGCGCTTCTGGCCGCGCCGGGGAATGCGGCCGAAGCGTCTGAGGTGGATGAGGAATCCATGTATCGTATTTTGAACTTAGCGCGGCGAACCTTCACGTACGTGGTGGTTGATACGTTTCCCATGTTGGATAGTGTCGTGATGACGGTGTTGGATCTGTCCACCTTTACCTATGTCGTGATGCAGGGAACGGCGCCCAATGTCATCGGCACGGCCAAACTGCTACCGATTTTGGAGGGGCTTGGATGTCCGGTCGAGCGTCAGCGTTTGGTCCTGAATCAAAACTACCGGAATTTTGCCGGAAATTTAACGCAAACGGAGATTGAGGAGCGGTTGATGCGAGAATTTCATTATGTCTTTCCCTATCAAAAGAAACTGTTAACCTGCGCCAATCTCGGGGAGCCGTATGTGCTCCAGGCTACCCGATACTTCGGGTTCGGACGTAGCGCACATCTGTTGGTCGGGGAAATTGAGCGGTTAGCAGACCGGTCCGTTGCCGCGGAAATTGATCACTTGGCGAAAATGATAAACGAGGAGCCGGCCTGACCGTTCCCTTACCATGAGCGAACAGGATTTCCCATTACCTTCGTCCCCAGAGAGCCGGCCGCCCGTTCCGTTTGGCAAATCATTAAGTGCGGATACGGCCTCGAGGCTCAAGGCTGCGCTGAAACGTCCGGCGATGAACGTGGTCAAAGACGAAGCATTGCTGGATGATCCATTGGCGCGAGTCAAGCATGCCGATTTTCTGTCGATTAAAAGCGCCCTTCAGGAGCGACTCCTGAATGAAATCGGAGAACATTTGGCCGCTGGACTCAATCATGAGGATGTATCGGCAGTGGTGAAGGAGTTTACCGCGCGGATTTTAGAATCGGAACACATTCCGTTAAATCAGGCGGAGCAGGGACGGCTGGCCGAAGAATTGACCGAGGAAGCCATTGGTTTGGGGCCCTTGACTCCGTTGTTGGCCGATCCGGCTGTGACGGATATTCTTGTCAACGGCCACCAGTCAGTCTATGTGGAGCGGTATGGCCGGTTGGAAAAAACTGACGTTCAGTTTCTGGACGACGATCATGTGATTCGGGTGATCGAGCGGATTGCGGCGCAAATGGGCCGGAGGGTGGATACGGCCTCTCCAATGGTGGATCTGCGTCTGGCCGATGGCACGCGGGTTAATGCCACCCTGCCACCGGCGACGATCGATGGGCCGACCCTCTCCATTCGGCGGTTTGGCGTCCGTCGGCTACGGCGGAATGATCTCCTGGGACTGGGAACGCTGTCGCCGGATATGGCGACGTTTCTGGAACTGGTCGTTCGTGGCAAGAAAAATCTTCTGATTTCAGGTGGAACGGGGGCCGGGAAATCTACCCTGTTGGGGGCGTTGTCGGAGGCTATTCCCTTTCACGAGCGCATCATTACGATTGAAGATACCGCGGAATTACACCTGGATCAGGAACATGTGGTCCGGATGGAAACCCGCCAGCCGAATATCGAGGGCCAAGGGCGGATTATGGCGAGGGATCTGGTGGTGAATGCCTTACGGATGCGGCCGGACCGGATCATCGTCGGGGAAGTTCGTGGGCCGGAAGCCCTGGATATGTTGCAAGCTATGAATACCGGTCATGAAGGCAGCATGAGCACGGTTCACGCCAATTCTCCCCGTGATGCGTTGTCTCGGTTGGAAACCATGGTGCTTTTTGCGGGCACGGAATTACCTTCCCGCGCCATTCGAGAGCAAATGGTTTCTGCCCTTCATCTTATTATTCAGGTCCGGCGGTATGAAGACGGCGTGCGCCGGATCGAAACGATTGCGGAAATGACCGGCATGGAAGGCCTGACCCCTCTCATGCAGGACATCTTTCAGTTCCGGCGGCGAGGGTTTCGGGGAAAGCGTGTGGCCGGAGAATTTATGCCGACCGGTATCGTTCCAAGAGTGGTCGAAGAATTGCGTGAGCAGCATATCGACATTCCCCTGTCCCTGTTTACCGGAGGAAGAGATCTCCATGGGTTTTCGTGAATTTGCGGGGTTGATGGCGATTGGTCTGATTGTCGGGCTGTGCGTTTGGTGGTGGAGAAACTTCTCTTTTCGGGTGGCCACTCAGGCCAGGCTTGCGCAGGATGGGGCCGGGCGGGTCTCCCCTCAGACCGGCCGGCCGGTCCGGCACGTATTCCCTCCCCGCTATCGGATCATTCCCGCGTGTCTAGGGGTGGGGGTGAGTGTGGGACTGTTTTATTTCCTAAGGCTCTCTGTCCCGTTTGCCGGAGCCGCAGGGCTTATGGTTGGAGTTCTCGGATTTTTACTGGAGTCTATTATTGCCGGCAAGCGCTTGAGCCGCATTGAAACCCAATTGGCCGATTCGATCGATCTCATGGTGGGAGCCTTAAAGGCGGGGTTATCTCTTCCCAAGGCGCTGGATACCGCCCGACAGGAGTCTGCGGCGCCCCTTCGGCCGTATTTGGATAACCTCGTGCGAAAAATCCGTCTGGGAGAAAACCCCGCATCCGCAGTTCGAGAATTGGGAGAGCGGGTCCCGTTGGAAACCTTTCAACTGTTTTCGCTGACGCTCTCGGCCCAGTGGTGGACGGGAGGGAGTCTGGCCCCCACCTTGTCCGTTGTGGGAAGAACGATTCGGGACCGGATTGAACTCTCCCGGCGTATTCGGACGCAAGCCGTAGAGGCTAAAGCCTCGGTGATCGGGGTGTTGGCCATATCCTATGTGTTGACGTTCATCATGTGGAGAGCGAATCCCCGTCCCTTGGAGAATTTTTTCAATAGTGACATCGGATCCTTGCTGGCGGGAGCAGCGATCGGATTACAAGCGTTGGGCATCGTCTGGATTAACCGGATCAGTCAGGTCAAATTTTAGGTGAGGTTGTCATGGATCGTATGTGGTATTTCGGCCTGATTCTTGTCGCGATTGTGGCCTCAGTCATGTTGACGCCCTGGGCGGGAATGTTTGTCGCGGTCCTTCTGCTCTTGTTCGGGATGGTTTCTTGGGCAAGTCGTCACCGGAGTGTTGAGCGGGTACGGGACACTCTGGGGTCGGAACGTTCTGTTCTGGATCTCGGACGGGCACGCTCCGAGTGGTGGCTGCGCCGGTGGTTATTTTTGGCGGGGTTCCGAGGGCGATTGGCGCCCATGGTCTTTATGGGACTTACCGGAGGAGCGCTCGCACTGGGAATCGGGAGTGCATATATCATGAACCGGTCGGGAGTGGTCGATGTGATGGTGGTGCCACTGCAGGGTATTCCGGGAGGAATCGGGGAGGCTTTTATTTCCGTGGCCTATGCAGGCCCCTGGATCGTGCTTTCCCTGTTAGCCAGCATTCCATTGCTGGTGGTTCGTGCGTCCCGTCGCCAACGGGTCATGGATGTCGACCATGACCTTCCTTTGATGCTGGAATTGCTGGCCACGCTGACAGAAGGGGGGCTGAGTTTTGATGCGGCCCTGGATAAAATTCTCGGGGCACAGTTTCGCACCAGGCCTTTGTCGCAGGAGTTTCGTACCTACCATCGAGAACTGCAACTGGGTGTGTCCAGATTGCAGGGTCTTCGACGGCTGGCCTCCCGTTTGGAAGTGACTTCCGTCTCGTTCCTGATTTCCGCATTGATTCAAAGCGAACAGGTGGGGGCAAGTATGGCCACGACGCTTCGCCGTCAGGCCGACGATCTCCGGAACCGTCGCCGAGAGCAGGCTTTGATGCTTGCACAAGCTCTTCCCGTCAAAATGGTGGTTCCCCTCATTCTCTGTTTTCTCCCGGGAATATTCGTGTCCACGCTCGGGCCCTCCTTACATCAACTGGTGAACCTTGTGAGCGGGATAACGGGAGGGATTCGGTAATGGTCTGGCCTGTGAGGCCCTACACAGAAGAGGAGTCGACGTGAAGTTGTGGTCTGTCTATGGGTTGATCGTTGGTCTGCTTGTCTGTTCGGCATGCGCCGATGCCCCTTATCTTCGAAATCAATACGAAACGTCCTGCACGTTACCCGATCTTGAACTGGCCGAAGCGTGGGACTTGCTGGAGGAAGCCCGATCGACTCCTGGCGGATGCGACCGCGATGCCCGAGGAATGGATCGTTGCCGTGCGCTGCACCGTGAAATCGAAAGAATTGCGTTTGTGTGTCCCAACCACATTCCTTCTTTGATGACGACGGCTGTTCTGGCCTATGAGGACAAGGATTTTGCGAAAGCCTCGGAACGGCTCTCATCCATTTTGAATTTGGTCAAAGTGCATCCGGATGCGGCGGTGTTGCGGGCACGAATTGCTCTGGAAGAAGGGAATCTCCCGTTCGCCCTTACTTTCCTGAAACAGCGCATGGAGCTGTCTCCTGACCATGCTCAGCTCCGGGAGGTGTATGCGGCCACCCTGTTTCTTTCCGGGCGACTTGAAGAAGCCAGGACTCAATTGGCGGTGGCCGAACAACTCGGGGCGCCTCGATGGCGGGTTGCATATCATCTCGGGCTGTTTGAAGAACGGAGGGGAGAGCTACAGAAAGCCCGCCTGCTCTACCAGGAATCTGTGGATTTAAAGTCTGATTGGAATCTACCCATTTCCCGGTTGCATGGGCTCTTGACCAAGCCCTTCTCAGGTAAAAAGCCGTCTGATCTGGATGGAAGTTATTTCGAGCTTCCGCCGGTTCTCAAGTAAACGCTTGTATTTTTTATGTCGATAAAGCCCGCGTTCTCCCTGGCCGGTGGCCAAAATATGTGAGGAGGAAAAATATCCAGCGTCCCTCTTTCCTTTAGAAGTTAAGAACAGTTTCTGACATTTTATTCTGTCTCATGTGTTGAGCAAGTTTTTCTGTTGCCTGATGTGTCATTTTCGGGCACGATCTTTTTGAATGGTTTCCCCTATTGTTAAAGAGATGCCACTGCCTCACGGATTAACTGGGTTGCTGCTACATAGGGGTCTTCCCCTTTGGTTCTCCAGGTTTCAATCATGGATGGGGTGAAGGTGCGCCCTTCCCCAAAGGTGAGGGAAATGGGATGACGTTGAGGTGTCTTGGCATCGGGGGGCCAGACCTGAAAACTTCCTTCGATTTTGACCGGGATAATGGGGATGTGTAATTCACAGGCAAGCACCCCGAGACCTTTCTTGAATGGGAGGAGTTGCCCGTTAAGGCTGCGTTCCCCTTCGGGAAAAATCAAAAGGCTTTTCCTGTTCCGGAGAAGGGCGGCTGAGGCCTTAAGAACATTGACCAGGGGCGTCTCCGGCCCCACGGGAATCACATGGCCCACGCGTGCGACCCATCGACGAAACGGTGATCGAAAAAACGGTTCCCAGCCAAGAATATAAAGTTGTGAAAAGGTGGATGGTGGCACGGTCCCCAAAATAATAAAGGGATCAACAAAACTCAGATGGTTAGCCGCCAGGATAAAGGGTCCCTCCTTGGGGACATGTGTGATACCTTTGACGGTCAATGGGAAGGCTATACGCGAGAGCCGTCCGAGAATAGCCTTGCCTATCTGCCCGATGATTTTATTCCCTCTGGAAAGCGGAGCGAGAACTGTCTTTGTCAAAGCTGGAGGGAGTGGGGTTTCGAAGATCTGATGCCAGGAGGTGATGGTTTCTGTGTCCTCAGCGGGAAATTGCTGGAGAGCCAAGAGCTTGGTCATGACATCACGCACCGTCACGACTTCTCCCATGAACGTTTCCGGGACCGGTCCCAACCGGCTTTCGAGGGCTGCTTGAAATTCGACGCGTTTCAAGGAGTCGAATCCCAAGTCCAGATCCAGGTGATCGTCCAATCGCAGGACGTGGTCGGCTGAAATCAGCCCGACAAGCGTTTGGATAACCGCTTGGCCGATGGGTGTTTGGCGAATCTGCTGGTCGGTCTGAGGTTCTTGCTCCGGTCCGGGTTCAACGGCAGTCTGCTTAGATTGCGTCATGGCCCGAACAAGATGTCGCTGGATTTTCCCTAAGCGCGTGCGTGGGAGGGGTTCTTTGATGAAGGTCACACCACTGATCCGTTTGAAGGAGGGAAGGGTTGCGGCGACATTATTCAACGCATCTTTGATGTAAGTGGCGGAATCATGAATTTTGTGTTCCCGTAAATAATCAAAATTTGGGACAACCACGGCATGAAGATGTTCGCCCTCCTCACCAGCGCGTGGGAGTCCGAGGATACAAATTTCCGCGATCGACGGATTCTGTTGGTATGCCTCTTCCAATTCTTCGGGAAGAATGTTTTTTCCTCCAGGTGTGACGATCAGTTCCTTGATCCGTCCGGTGAGAAACAGGTAGCCGTCTGAGTCCAGATAGCCCAGATCTCCGGTAAAAAACCATCCATCGCGAATAGCTTCAGCCGTTTCAGCCGGTGCTTGGTCATAGCCTTTCATCACATTCGGCCCTCGTACCACCACTTCTCCTATTCCTTCTTCGTTCGGCTGATCGATCCGCACCTCGACACTGGCGAGTGGCGGACCGACGGAACCCGGTTTTAGTCGAGACAAGGAACTGAAGGCAATCACGGGCGCCGTCTCAGTGAGCCCGTATCCTTCCCGAATGGTAAATCCAAGGCTCCCTAAGTCTTTCGAGATTTGTGGATCGAGTTTGGCTCCACCGCAGCACAAAAGACGAAGCGAGGAACCAAATCGGCGGTGAACCGGTGAAAAAAGCTGTCGTCCGGGATTCCAGCGGGTATGGGCTCTCACAAAATCTGACAGGCCGAGTAGGAGCGTGATTAGCGGACGGACGAATGCGGGACGCCGACTGAGTTCTTCAAATATTGACCGACGAATCATGGAAAAAATTTGGGGAACTCCCACTGCGATCGTAATTCCGGTCTCACGGATACATTGCACCAGATCCGGTCCCTTGAGTGAAGATAAGAAGGTCATTCTGGCGCCCAGGAGAATGGGAACGAGGTAGGCAATCATAAAGGGATAGGCATGGTGCAGAGGGAGCATGACTAAAAAATTGTCTTTCGGTCCCGCTAAATCTTTCCCCATAATGTCTTTGGCGTTGGCCATAAAGTTGCGGTGAGTGAGTAGCACGCCTTTGGGTTTTTTGGTGGTGCCAGAGGTATAGAGCAATGAAGCCACGTCGTCCGGATTCACCTCTCTTTTGACAGGCGGTTTCTGCTGTCCTTGTGATATGAGATCTTTCATGGACAGGTGGGGAGATTTGGTGGCGGGATCCATGTTCACGACGGTGATCGTGGTGGGAATGCCTTGTATGAAGGCCATCGTTTTTGAGCTGACGAAGACGAGCCGACTATTGGAAGTGGTGAGGAAGGACAGCAGTTGCTCCTGTGGCATGTGAATATCCAGTGGAACGGCTGTGGCGCCGACGGTGAGGATGCTGAGATGAGCAATCACCCATTCCGGACGATTTTCAGCCACGAGGGCGACACGGTGGCCCGGACCAAGGCCGTGTTCATGAAGACTGCTCGCCAAGCCCCGAATGAGCAGTGACACTTCCCCGTACGTGTATTGTCGATAGCTTTCCCCTTCTTTGATTTGCATGACCACATGATCGGAGGCGATGGCCGTGAGTGCAAAAAAGGCCTCGTGAATAGTATCTGGAAGTTTGGTGGGAGCGATGGGAGATGCCTGCATCGTTTGTGTCTCCTGAGAGGGATGTCAAAAACGATTCGAAACCAAGTCTACCCGAAAGAGGTCATGGTTCCAAGACAAGATTTGAGTACTGTGAACCGCGCCTAAAAAAGGGGCAGATTGGGGTGGTGAGGCTCACTCGGCATGAAAGGAAAAAGGATTTATTCACTGTCGGCAGGTGTCAAGACTTAACCAATAAGGAAAATATTCCGAAAAAGCCTGGAGCTTTCTGCTTAGTCCCATAATTGTAGTCATTCCCCGAATCGATGTATTGATGTATAGCTGAAAAAGAGATTGTTCTATGCCGTTCTTTAAAGTTGAAGATATCCGGGAACTTCGCGTCGGGACGTTTGTCAAACTCGAAGGGTCCTGGTTCAGCCATCCTTTTCCCACGAATACCTTTCAAATCAAATCCTCTGATGATCTGGCGACCATTCAAGCTCTCAAAAGTGTCGTCATTCTCCAAGATCCGGAACGGTCGGCCTCGTTCGATGTTGATGTTGAGGATGTTCCGGATGAAAACCGACGGCCTCTGGATCATGAGGAGAGCCTCAGTAGGGAGGAAGACGCGGAGGCCATTTCCGATTCAACATTCGATCACCCGGAAGACGACGAACCACTGATAAAAGAATCTTCCCTATCCACAATTCTGGACCGGCGACAGGATTACCATGAATTTCAGAATCACCTGCGTAAGATTGAAGGGGCATATCAAAAAATCCTGGGGCAGGGTAATGAATTGTTCCGGCAACTGAGTGATCGCCGGCAGTCCGGACGGAAAACCGCGGATGCCATGATCACGAGTATTGTCACGGCCATACAACATCCCAACACGGCGATGTCGTTAATCGATGTGGTCAACAGTAACGGGGCCACGTGGGGCCTGTCCGAACATGCTCTTAACGTATGCACCCTCTCCCTTCTCATCGGCCGTCAGCTAGGTTTGGGAGTCGAGGAATTACTTGAGCTTGGGCGGGGATCGTTGTTCCACGATGTGGGTTATCGTGCGCTACCCATGAATGTCCGCTTTAGTGCGGTTGGTATGAAAATCCAATCGGATCCGGACTTGGGGCCACGACACCCGGAGGTCGGGCGACAGTTGATGGCCTCCTTCCCGGATACCAGTCCAGCTGTATTGGAAATGATTGAACGGCATCATGAACGACTGGATGGTTCGGGTTTCCCGAACGGTATGAGAGCGGACGGCCTTTCATTGTCGACAAAAATTATTATGGTCGCGGACCATTATGATGAACTTTGCAATGCTCCTGACCTACAAACGAGTCTCACCCCTCATGCCGCGTTGTCCCGACTCTTTCGTCATGTGGTTATGAAGGGAGAATCGTCCAGATTCTGTCCGGAGGTGGTGCAAGCCCTGGTGCAGGCCATTGGGGTCTATCCACCGGGGAGCCTGGTGGAATTAACGGACGGATTTCTCGGGGTCGTGGCACGGATCAATATTCATCACCCAACGAGACCGACGGTGTTATTATATGCCCCCTGGATCTGCCGAAACGATGGGATGTTGGTCAATTTGTCACAAGAGCCCGAGTTGGAAATCAAGCGGGCCCTCCATGTAAAAGATATACCTCTGCATGCCCTTGCGTACTTAAGCCCCCGTCGAATGGCGATGTTTGTGCATGCGACCGAACCTACCACTGTGGCGTCCAACAGCAGGCCGCGGCAAAATGCTAAAGCAAATCTTAAGGGGTAGCCTGGGTGGTTTTGAAATACGGCGGTTGAGCTCACCCCGCTGATGGCAGCTGATTTGAATAATCATGAGATTGCGTGGGGAATCCAGGACGAATTGAGCCTGGGTGTCGAGAGGTCAGGAATCCTCTGAGGTAGAGGCGCACCCGGTGCCAACACTAGCGGGAGTGCTGTTCGAAGTTCTTCATCTGTCATGATTAGGCCAGACAGAATAGAGCCGGGGCCGGCTTCCAATGCCCACTTAAGAGATGTTAAGAGATGTTCAGGCATTTACCCCCCTTGTTGAGAGCAAACGCCCGAAAATCGCTATTGAGAAGTCCTCATTCCAGGTCAAAGGAACCACGTCCCTATTAAAGCAATGGCGTGATTCCTTCGTGTTCCACATGAATAATAATCCTGAGGCAAAT
Source organism: Nitrospiraceae bacterium (assembly GCA_020632595.1). Taxonomy (NCBI): domain Bacteria; kingdom Pseudomonadati; phylum Nitrospirota; class Nitrospiria; order Nitrospirales; family Nitrospiraceae; species Nitrospiraceae bacterium. The sequence continues at coordinate 262,655 of JACKFF010000005.1, forward strand.
GGTGGGGGCTACTTGTTCATGAACTGTCAGTGATTGCCAAATTTCTTCATAGCCTCGCGCTAATTCAAGAAGAGGGTCTTGCTCAGACTCCTCAGGAAAAGACATCTCATGCGTTCCGCTCTTTATGGACTCGATTATTTGGTAAAGGGTTGTAGCAGATAACGAAAGATGCTAGCCCGGAGATTTTTCTAACCAACCTTTGGCTTCGGGGTAAAATTTACCTAAAATTTCCTGACTCATCCTTGAGAGTAAAAGCACGAGTTTGTCCTGGAGGTGATCCGTAATTGCTGGTGTGGGTAGCGGCGATCGGGCCAGTTTCCACACTTGGTGTAAGGCGTCCTTTTGCTGTTCAAGAACGTTTTCGGCGGCGCGTTGCCAAAAAACGGGAAACTCTCTGGGGTCGGTGTAATCTCCCCGTCCCCTCCCGCAATGGGTTACCGCTAAATAGCGTAACAATGCATCCCGCGTTTGTCGGTCAAGAAAGGCAGGGACCCAGGAAATCCGATTGGGATCGCCTGTTCCCTGACTTTTGGCATAGGTTCGTTCAGCGAATGCTCCAAGGATCGCTCCTCCAATGGTAAACGCGCCATGAGAGAGTCCTCCGGTAGCCAAGTCCGAGGCCAATCCGGCTGCTGCGCCACTGGCCACTGCTCCCCAGAACGTTTCTTCTTCCCACGGTTTTTTTTCACCCGGCACGGTTACATCTTCGATCCTGGATTTGAGTGTGTGCGCGACATCGCCGGTTAATCCATGTAACTCGATAAGATTTACAGTGACGTCTGAAATGCGCTGTGCTAAACGATGGTCCAGGGCCTGAATCGCATGTTTGATTTGCGGTTTTTTTGAGAGCCCCGTCGGCTCTGGAGGAAGGTATTCTCCATCCAAGGCGGTCTCGATCAAGAGTTGAGAGAGACGGGTCATAGATGTATCAAAAATCTGCCGGTGGATGGCATACCAGGCCTTTCCTAATTTTTGCATCGTGTGGCGTTTTTCCGATGGCAGGACCTGAGTGACGTGATCCCATAACACACCTTCCTGAACCCAGCAACGCGTAAAGGCATCCAGGCTCATCACGTCTTTAATGACACGTTGATTGATCCAGTGTTGCTTCCAAAGGGATTCCAATTGTCGCTGTTGTTGTGGATCAATCAGTCCGGTTTGATTCACTAACACGATGACGGGTTTGTTCAGCCAAGTGAGGAGCTCGAGTTCAGGTTGAAGATAGCCCGCCATGGATGGGTCTTCTGTTGCATTGACGAGGTATAACACCACGTCAGCTTCATCCCTGACATTCCGGATCGCTTGCTGACTGCACCAAAACGGTTTGTCTGCTAGACGGTCCCAGACTTGAGACACCACCCACCCAATCGGGTTGGTGAGTCCTTGAAGACGACCCAGGAGCTTGTGGCTATTTCCAAAGCCCGGGGTATCCCACAGGTTGAGTCGGGAACCATCAGAAGTCTCCAGCAATACAAAGTGTTCATTTTGAAGCGTGACATGGGCCTGATCAAGCACCTTTCCGACGTCGCGACGCAATAGAGTTCGGGCTAAGGTGGTCTTTCCGATATTGGTATGGGCAATGAGGGAAAGCGTGATAGAAGAAGAAAAAGCGGTCATGTCATCACACCTTTGGGAGGCCACAGAGCAGCCTGGGCCTTCTCAAGAAGCTGGTCGCGGGATGTATCTTTGGCATGGAAGGCCACGATTTGCAGATGGTGGTCGTTGGCGAGTCGTTGCCAGGTTTGTTGACGTCCTTTCATTTGTGTCTGATCGGCGAGGTGCTGATAGGGCTCCAGGTCCAGAACAAGGAGTAAGTGATGTTGTCCGTTACAGGATTTAATTGAGGCTTGAAGCATATGAAAGATTTCCCCATGCACCTCAGCTTCCGGGGTTTGCGCCACATTACAGATAAGAACCACCGTTTGAGGTGAGGAGGTTGTCTGCAGCCGGGGAACGCTTGTCTGTCCATAAGGAAGCGGATCTCTCCAATGCAAGGTGGCCTGATTGCCAATGAGATCCAGAAGGCATTCTCCCAAGCAGTCTAAAGCGGCCGGAGAAGGTTGATAGCTATACGGCACAATGTCAATTTGGATTCCCTGTCCGCGTTCAGTACTCAGTAGCTGAAGGTAATACGGCTCATCCAGAGGGAGCATGAAGGATTGCACGGCTTTACGTGCGAAGCGTGCGGATAGCCAGGCTAGGGTCATCCGAGGGATGACGATTCCTATAAAGGCCGTCAGTGCCCACATATGAATCCATGGAGCAGCAGATCCATGGCCGGGAGCTTGAAGATGTGCAAGGTCTTCGGCTGGTGGAAAGGGAAAACCCAGGATCCAGGCTGCTGGACCCAAGAGACCGTTTAAGACCGTATGCACCTGTGTTGCTGATAAGAAGGTGCTTTCCCACGTGGCCTGATAATCTAAAACCAGTCCACGGACATACATACTAAGGATGATGCCTAGTGCCAGACAGGCTGATCCAATATGCAGTAGATGACGAACCCGACTGATAATGACGGGGTGCCAATGCCTCCACCACAGGTTCATAAATCGTTCGGAAGATTGAAGAATCCATTCTTTGACCGAATCATCAGGTAAGGCCATTTTTGGCCACGGTCCTTTCCCCAACCATTCCGTCACGGTGGCAAATCCTTTGGCCAGTTGACGGAGAAGTGGACCGGTTAGGTCTTTTCCCAGAAGCGGTGGCAGAATGGTACCCGTATAGGTCCCCATGTTCCACAAAAGCAAAATCAAGAGGGGAAAGTTTAAGAGATTGACTCGTTGGGTCGTTCCCAGCCCATTGATAAACAGGCCGGCTGCAAAGGCCGGTATCGCCACGATGGTATAGGGAATTGTAGCCTGAGCGCCTCGAAACGATTCCGTGATCATGGGGTAAGAAGTGGAGAGAAAGTTCCAGAGAGATTCCGTCCGATCAGTGAAAAATTGGATAGAGTTTTTTACTGACGAGGATGGTTCGTCGGGCGCAGCTTTTTTTGCGTGTTGGGTGGCTCGCTGTCTGGTGGAGTGTGAGATGTATCGTCCTTGAGGGTCCGATTGTTCCAGCGCCTGGATTAACAGAATTCTTGATACCTGCTTGAAATTCATATCTGGAGCCATTTTGGCATCTTATTCTATGGTTTTTTTCGGTATGGGGTCATTAAGCAAACAGCCTGCCAGGATTGACCTACAACCATGATTGAGCTGACCGTTGTGTATGGGAAGAAGGTGATGTGTTTTGTGGTGTGATAAATGGCTAATTGCATGTTGTGAGGTCAACCCAGGGAAACGGGAGACGCAGCATATTTTTAGCTTGCATGGCTCAGGTATGGAGGGAAACCGAACCGGTATGTTGTGACTTGGAAGAAGAACCATCCGGTTGAGGCTCCTCCTGAGGCTTATTGTTTACGGATTGGGCAGCGGAGGCCTCAGAATCTAACAAGATGCTGATCCAACGGGTCGAGGGGTTGCTTTCTAAGGCAATTTTCACCACCATGGTCATGGGAACGGAAAGCAACATTCCAACCGGTCCCCACACCCACCCCCAGAACACTAAGGAGAGAAAGACAACAAGAGTGGAAAGGTTAAGCTTCCTCCCCATAAGCTTGGGTTCCACTACATTACCGAAGATCAAGTTAACGGCTACATATCCCGCGGCCACCAGCAACAGGCGTCCAATGCCGAATTGAATGTATCCCAATAGCATTGGCGGGACTGCTGCAATGATAGACCCGAGGTTTGGAATAAAATTCAACAAAAAGGCCAGAAGGCCCCAGATAAGGGGAAAATCAATCCCTAAGGCCCACACCCATAATGCGACAATCACACCCGTTCCAAGGCTGACAAGAGTTTTGATAGCTAAATAATTGTTGACGGCGTCTGTTATTTTCTTGGCCTGGGAGAAGGCGCCTTTGGGATCTCCGAAGGCGGTTCCTACTTTCTCTTGGAAGCTGGACGCCTCAAATAAAATGAAAATGACGGTGAGGAGAATTAAAAAAGAATTCGTGAGCACATTTCCCAACCCGGACAACATTTTGGCTGCGAGCCTCATTGAAGCACCCGGATCGATGGATTTCAGTAATATCCCTTTATCAAGTTGAAAACCCAACTCCTGAATCCCATGGATCATGGGCTCCATTTCCTGGGTCAATCGAGCTTGGTAGCGTGGAATGGCTTCGGAAAAGTCATCCAGGGAGGTTCCAATAATCAGAATAAACCCGACTCCGACGCTGAGAACTCCTAGGGCGACAACGAACACCGCCAATGGCGAAGGTAAGCCTTTTTGTCGAAGCCAAAAAACAGGTGATGCGCTAATAATGGCAAGAAATATTGAGACAATAAGAGGGACCAGGATGGGCTCTGCAGCCCGCATCCCAGCCACGACTATGATGAATGCTGCGGTGGTCAACAAGAATCGACCAGTTGGGGGATGACTGGAGAGCGGGAGTTGGGAATTCTGCTGGTTATGCATCATGAAAAATTTTATAGCGAAGAAACTGTCGCTTTTTGGGTATGATACCCGTTTTTTCCTCTCCTGTCTTCGAGAGGAAAGTTGTCGTTGCCAGAGGTAACTGTCAGCGGAGGAAAAGAAAATTCAAGAGTCTCTAAACTCTTGGAGTGGTGGTTGCTGTGATGATCAGGATGATGGGCTAGAGGGCTATTCCTGAATGGCCTTCAGCCGTTGCTGGAGATACCCATTCCGGACGGCACCATACAAATCGAGCGTGCCTTCTTCAACGCCTTGAAATTTTTCCAGCGTGAGCGCACGGAGATTCACCGTTTCGCCGGCGACCATTCCAAGCCGTGAAAAGTTGACGGTCATATCGTGTTGGACCAACCGTGGAGCGTCAGCTATTTCAATAAAAGGCAGAACTAACCAGTTAAAAGGGTCAAGGAAGGAATCGCCGATGAATCCAATTCCATCCCGTAAGGTGAAGGGGCCCAGGAGCGGAATCATGAGGAACGGTCCGGGCGGAACACCATAGGTTCCTAAGGTTTGCCCAAGATCCTCTTGCGGTGTCTCTAACTTAAACATAATTCCAGCCGGATCAAATAATCCCCCGACCCCAAGGGTGGAATTGATAAGGAATCGGCTCAACTCAATGCCAGCTCCCTGAAACTTTGCTTGAAAAATGTTGTTCAATAATCTCGGGACAAATCGAATGTTTTGAAACACGTTTGAAAAGCTTTGCTGGACATCGGGAGGGATGAAAAAATTGTAAACTTTGGCAGCCGGCTTCACCACGTATTTGTCCAACCGGTAATTAAATTCAAAAACGGCAGAATTAACAGGTTCAAACGGATCATAGTCCTTATTCTGGGAATCACCAGACTCGTCAAAAGGATCAAAGAATTCATTTTCATTCCCTTCGACGTCAGCGTTGAGTCCATCCTCAAATTCAGCGATCTGAATGTCGGGTCCGGTTTCCATGCCATCCTGGGGCTTCGTGGATTTTGACTTTCCCGCACATCCACCAAGTCCTACCGCCAGACATAGAATGACCCAGATGGACAATCGCATCGTTTCTCCTCTCATGCCAAAGGCTTTTCTTTTAAGGGTTATAACAGGCTCGTCCACTTCAATCTGATTGTTGGAACGCAAAATGGATTCGGTCATGTGGAATAACTTCAACTATTTCACAGATAAACCGCGCGGACTGTAACAAAATCCCATACCCAAGCCAAGAATCTCTTTCCTCCTCCCCACTGCTTTGAAGACCTGTGAGTGGTGACAAGATTCAGGCCTTTTTCGAATTTTTTGGTAAAGGCCCGGAAAAGGATGCTGAAGGGTTTGTCAGCTTCCTTGACAAAACATTACAGAAAAAGTCGAGAAAAACGTGGATACTGACCATTCTTTGTCATGATGTTTCTCAGAGGTCGTAAACCGTTTCGACGTTTTTAATAAGGCATTTCTTTCTTGTAGAGAATAAGTTTCTCATTATTTGAGAGAAGCCACCATTAACGATAATCAATGTGCAGCATGCGACAAAGCTTTTTCATTGGCATTCTCTTTGCTGATTCTTGGGAGGTGACCAACAAGGTTCACGGGGTAAATGCCTCCTAACCAGATGGTTAGATGATCTGAGAACGTTCAATTGAAGGGAGACCAGCTATGAGCCCATCGGTATCGGAGCAGAAACCTTCCTGGAATGGTTCCATTAAACAAGTGAAAAAACAAGACCGTCATGCTGTTTTGTCCGGCGACAACTCTCCTGAAATAGACCGTTCGTCAGGATTGAGTGATAAGCAACTTCCCCTATACCTAAAGGAAATAGGGCAAGTGTCATTACTTGACCGGGAGGGGGAAGTTCGTCTGTGCAAGAAAATCGAGGAAGCCCGGCGAAGTATGTTGGAGATTCTGTACTCCCTCCCTATGACCTTGGACTATCTTCAAGAACAACGAATCCGGTTGTTGAATGGCGAAATCCTGGCCAAACATATTGTTCTAAAGGAAAAAGAAGGAGATGTGGAGACCGAATCGGAGGAAGAAGCTGATATTCCAGATATTCAGACCGAACAGCAGGAAGATGAAGAATATCGTCAACGAGTAATTCAGCAGTTGAGCCACCTTTGTCATTGTGTTCAATCCCTGATGGCCAGGCGAAATGTCTCGGCATCCAAGGAAGGCACTTCGGCTTCGCTGCAAGCCAGAAAAAAATTATGGCAAAGTCTTGAAGGAGTGAATTGGCATCCTGCATTTACCAAACAGGTGGAAAGCCGCATACGGGCAACGGAACGCCAACTTACTGAAGTATTGAAACGATTAGGAATATCCCCTCAAGATATTTTTAATGGCGATGAGCGAACAGGTGGGTTGGGCCCCAATTCTCTTCCCACCACAAACCCTGGCGGTGAGGTAACCTCAGGTTCCCATCGTTCCACCCTAGAAGCCGGAGAACACCTCGTATATTTGGAGCAAGAAGTTTTGCGTCTGTGCTTTTCAGAATTCCTCGTACGGGTTCGACAATTGGATCAAGCTAAAATTCGCCTGCATTTCGCCAAGGAGGCGATGTTGGAGGCAAACTTACGCTTAGTTGTTAGTGTTGCCAAGCGTTATGTGAATCGAGGCCTCGATTTACTGGACCTCATACAGGAAGGCAATATCGGCCTGATGCGGGCAGTGGACCGTTTTGAGTATCAGCGAGGCTATAAGTTCAGCACCTATGCGACATGGTGGATTCGACAGGCGGTAACGAGGGCGTTGGCCGATCAATCCAGGACTGTGCGGATTCCGGTGCACGTGTGTGATGTGCTTACTCGAGTGCGACGAACGCTGGAACGTCTAGCGGTGCAATTGGGACGGGAACCGAAATTGGAGGAACTCAGCGGTGCGGTGGATATTCCATTAGATAAATTGTCCACGATGCTGGAAGCCACAAAAGGGACTCTTTCGCTCGAGACTCCTATGGGGGATGAAGACGGTTCGCCACTCTCTGATCTCTTGCAAGATCCTTCGGCCGTTTCTCCATGTTATTCGGCGGAACGGGCGGACCTCCAGGAAAAAGTGACTTCCCTGTTAAGGACTTTAACGCCTCGTGAGGCACATATTATTCGGCGACGCTTTGGTATTGGAGAGCTTGAGGATGCTACGCTTGAAGAGATCGGCCTTGAATTCTCTGTCACCCGAGAACGCATTCGACAAATTGAGGAACGGGCATTGGCCAAATTGCGTGAACCCCAACGGAATGAGGTTTTGCGTAATTTTTTTCAACCATCAGGTCCAGCCTTAGATTAGCCTGACACTTTTGGTAAACGTGCCATGTCTAACGAGATAGGCGACTGATTTCAGAACGGAATAATATTTTGAAAGCCCCTTAAGGGAAAAGGGTATCCTCAGAGGGTGTTGAAGAATCCGTCATTGAAGATTCGTAATAACCAAAACTACTTTGGAAATTAGCGCCGGTAGTTTGGGCATTGAGGAAGGTTGTTCCATTGAGATTGGCCTGCTGAAAATCACTCTCATGCAGGTCAGTGTCCTGAAAATCTGCCCAAGAGCAGTCCGAGGAAAAAAAGTTTCCTCCGCGAATTTGTGCACGAAAGAAGGTGGCACCGCGAAGGGTGGCATGTTGGAAATCGGCTCCTTGAAGTTCTGCTTGTTGGAAATCCGCCCATATAAGATCGGCTTGTGAAAAATTTACCCAGGCTAATTGGGCACCTCTGAAACGGACACTTCGAAGATTTGCGCCTTGAAAATTTGCGCCACGCAGGTTCGCTCCTTCAAAATTCGCCCCGGGGAGGTGGGCTTCTTGAAAATTGGCATTACGAAGATCCTGGTGGCGGAAGTCGGCCTCGCGGAGGTCAATCTGAAAAAAATCTTGAGAACTTGGTGCAGCGGTGTGGGTAGACTGCGCGTCTTCAGATTGTCCTTTTTCCTTGATTCCAGTTTGCAGGGAGCGTCTCCAATTCCTATGTGTGTGGAGAAGAAGTGCACGGTCATCTTCAACGTCGTTGAGAGGAGGTCTTAAGGGACTGTCTTCAATCGCTGCCATGGAGAAATGCCACGAAAAGTCAATAGAAAAACAAAAATGAGGTAAAAGGGAACAATGGTCTATAGAGCACGATGAAACCTTAGCGAAAATGACACCAAGGGTCCAGTCCAAAATAATAAGAGCCTAAGGCATGAAGGAACCCTAATTATGGTATAAAAATACTACGCCCCTGTGGACGAATCGAAGAATACTAAAAAATGTTTCAATGACGGACATTGCAAGCACTAGACATGTGGTGAGGTGATATGGAATTGAGCTTAATTCTATTATGGGCTGTCGTCGTATTTCTGAGCTATCAAATATGGGTATTAAGGAATAGACATTGTTCGTTTCTCCAGATACTGAAAGAAGTTTCTGATCGTATTCGACCGGGGTTAGAAGTGGTGGACGTCAGAGAGCTGAAGACCATACAAGCTGAAATTTTTCGTTTGGAGCAGAAGGTCAATTTAAGAAAGGTTTTGGAGGTTAAAGACGGGGGAAACTCTCAGCAATTTCAAGAATGTTTTCATAAAGGAGAACTTCCTGTTAATGGTCTTGAACCCATTGAGGATTCAGCTTCTGACAAGGGCGGGACCGTTCCTCGACCCAGATCGATCATGTGGAAAGGCCTTCGTTTTACGCTTAGCGATTCAATTTGGTTTAAAACGGGAGTGGTGGCGAACGAAGATGTAGAGGATGATCAAGTCCAATCTATGGTGCAAGGGCCATTTTGTCGAGGATGCCTGAAGCGATTGGTAGAGAGGGTTCCGGCCCAGATTATATATGTCCCAGCGCAGTGCCACAATTGTGGGCTATCCTGGAGTATAGGTGAGCTCGGTTATCCAGAAATGCCCCTTCGCGATCTCAAACGTATAGTCTATAACATGCTTGATCAACAGTGAGAATATGTCGAAATGTTCAATGCCAGGACTTTATGATGGGTGAGGAAGATTTAGATGCTGTCTTGTGATCTTCTGTTACCAGGCAGAACTTGTGTGGGTGTATTTGGGATGCTATAAACGACCACTATGCGCCCTTGCCCTTCTTGTTCACAAGAGAATCCCAATACCGCGAACTTTTGTTTGCAATGTGGACAAGCGCTTGGTTCACCTTCTTTAGAGACTGCAACAGAGACCAATGCTGAGGGACTAGGGACAAGGAATTCTCCCACTCAATCCCAATTATGGGAAACGTTCATTGGTCCAAGTAAATCCATTCAGTTTTCAGTTAAGACCGGATGGCTGTGGCGCTCGGCTTTTTTATACTACAAGGAAAAGTTTGAAAAAATTGAAACCCCACAAGGTCCAAGATTTGTCCTAAGTTGGAACTGGCCCGCCGCGTTGTTTGATTCGTTTCTTTGGTTTTTATATCGCAAAATGTATCTATTTGCGTTGTTATACGCTGTTGCCCCGGCGCTCGCCATTTTTATGACTGGGGATGTGATGGTGGGAATTGTATCGAGAATATTGGCAGGAGGCAGCGCGAATTACTTGTATTATTGGCATGTGAAAGACAAGGTACAGAGAATTATGGCAATGCCCAGTCTTGATGATACAAGTCGTGCTCACCTGATTCAGGAAGAGGGTGGAGTCCAGCCTTACGTCCTCTGGTTAGGGGTTCTGCTGCATATGTTGATGCTTGGCCTGTTGGCTGCGGCGATTGTTCAAGGGCCCCCCGGACAGGATCCTCTTGGTGGAATGGAAGGACGTCCTTCTCAAAAGTTCTTTTAAGAGAGAGACTCGGGATTCTCGGTGGCTGGAGGGATCTGTGATTCATTTGAGGCTGTCTGCCAATTGAACCACGCTCGAAACCATTCATAATCAGATTGATAGGCGGTTGATTTGGCGTCCCCTTGGTTGCCCTTTTCCGTCAAAAGTGTGTAGGTTCTGGGCCAATTTTTTGTCCACCAGGATTTAAGGGCTTCAGGTGTGGAGGGCTGATCGTCTGACTGGAAAATATTTGCGGCATCAACAAGCTGGGCAATAAGTTTCCAAGCTCGATCTTTTCCCAAACCCAAATTCCGAAAATGTTCCCGTAATAAAAAAACTACCCACAATTCCGCACTGTGTTTTTTGTTGTGTTTAAATGGTTGTGTTTGGCGGAGAGGAATGGGGTCAAAGTTTTTAATGATTGAGGTATAATCGGGGCCTCCGTACTCTCCGACCACTTCTGCAATACCCTCTAGCATGTTGGCCAATTCGACCTCAACTTCTGATCGAGGGGAGTCAGCGGGCATATCAAGCGGACTAGGTGTCGTGAGCATATCAATAACGGGCTTAAGTTCCCTGAGGCGACCGACTGCAGCCTTGAGGATACGTTCCGACTCCAACCAATAGTCGGAATCGTTTTTTGCAGTTCGTTCCTGTCCTGCGGGGGGAAGGACTGGGGGAATCCAATGCCTGATGAGTGTAAATAGGATATAGTCCAGATCACCGCCTTCCTGAGCTGCCCGGTCCAATGCATTTTGTGGCCCAAGACCTTGGCGGAAAAACTGTTCTGTCCGATCTGCGACGCCGTGTCGGCCAGCCAAAGCGGTCCACCAGCGTGCGAATTGTTCCCATTTATGCTCGTCAGAGGCCATATTGTTTCGAAAGAAGGTAAAAAATTCCTGGTCATGGTACGATTCGTTGCGAAGCAATGCAAGCAAAAGAAGGTCACCTAACCTGTTGAAGAGGCAACCACGAAAGGAAGCGAGGGAGGAGAACTAGATGGCTCAGTTGGTGTTAATTCGTCATGGTGAATCTCAGTGGAATCTGGAAAACCGTTTTACGGGCTGGGTCGATGTCCCATTAACTCCCAAGGGGGAGCAAGAGGCCCGCGATGCGGGCAAGAAACTTAAGGCATTTCGATTTGATTGTGCATTTACCTCAGTGTTGGTGCGTGCCAAAGAAACCCTACGATTGGTTTTGGAGGAAATTGGACAGACGACGATTCCAATTGAGGAAAATAAAGCGCTGAATGAGCGGATGTATGGAGAATTGCAGGGGCTTAATAAAACAGAAACGGCACAAAAATATGGCGAGCAGCAGGTCAAAATTTGGCGGAGGAGCTTTGATGTACCTCCCCCCGGGGGTGAAAGTTTGAAGGATACTGCCGAACGGGTTCTTCCCTATTATGAAAATCGAATACGGCCGGCTCTATTGGCAGATAATACGGTTCTAGTCGTGGCTCATGGCAATAGTTTGCGGTCCTTGGTTATGCAATTAGAGCATTTGTCCAAGGAAGCTGTGCTTGAATTGAATATTCCGACGGGTGCACCATTATGGTATGAAATGGACAAATTAGGGGAGGTAGTCGGTCATCGGTACTTGTAAGTGAGCCATCGCGCATTGCCAATGTCTCCAAAACGCAATTTCAAAGAATTTTTTCATAGAGAAAATTGCCTTGCTTGGTTGAATCATGGTCGTCATGTTCCTTTTCTTTATTGCAGGGTTGTGGATGGCTGATGGTGTGGCCTTGTTAGTTGCACCGGAACGGATGATTGCCACTCTGCGACAGTCGTTGATTGTGGCGCCAGGGTTTATAAAATGGGGTGGCGTTGCAGCCCTATTGGGGCTTGTTTTGTTATTTGGAACCAGAGAACTGCCCTACCAACCTCTTTGGATGGTCGTGGGCCTGAGTATGGTGGCAAAGGGCCTTTTCTTATATGCCGGACCAGATCGTTGGCGGTTGCGGATTGTCAAATGGTGTCTGGAACGGGATGTGATCGATTATCGCATCTGGGGGCTGGGGTTATGCGCCCTTTCTGTCTTGCTATTAGATGCGTTAGGCTGGGGAAAAGGACTGTAAATGTGTGAAATGGTAAAGACAATCCCATCCAGCTATGCCACAAGCACGATGATAATGAGGGCATATGACGGATTTTGATCGTGAGAAAATGTGCGAAACCTGGCAGGTTCATCAATCTACCGATTGGCCGGACGGGTTGGGGAGTCATGAAGGGCAACTTATGACATTAGATACAGTCATTGGTGGATGTTTGACCTATTACTTTGAGGAACATCACCTTGATGAACCACGAATCGAAATCTTACGTGATTGCCTCGGGGATCTGGAAATTATTGTCCCGGAATTATCTGAATCCACCCGTGATTATTTCAGCCGATTGCGATTTCTTGGGGTGACCCTTCTTCAAGAATTTTCCTAAACTATTTTCAAACGGAACCTTCTTCCTGGTCGTTTTCAGTTGCCAATCGAAATGAGCCTCATTATGGGCCATTCAGCCTTACTGGATTTCATGGCGTCGGTTTTTTGATTGGTTTGACGCTGGAAAAAATGCTGTGGTACCGTGGTTTTTGGTTTCTACCTATTGCCTATCACAGTTAGGTGCAGACAATGAGTCAACAAAATGACCTGAAAACGATTCTGAATAAACTACATTATTCTGACGATGCCAAGGTGGTGGAGCAGATTTCGGCCCAAACCAAACTGGTCAGGGCCCGTATGAAAGGTATTCGCCGCAAGGTGGTAGTGATGAGCGGGAAAGGCGGGGTTGGGAAAAGTATGACCACCGTGAATCTTGCGTTGGCTTTCGCGCGAATGGGTCAACGCGTGGGATTGCTAGATGTGGATATTAATGGGCCTTGTGTTCCTCAAATGCTTGGGATGCGTGGGAAGGGCTTATTGGATACCCCGGATGGAGCCGTGCCGCCGACTGGTCCATTAAATATCAAGGTCGCATCAATGGATTTTCTCCTACAAGAAAACGCTCCGGTTCGGTGGAAAGGTCCCATGGACCTCAGTCCGGTTTGGTTAGGCATGACCGAAATGAATGTCATTCGGGAGTTTCTCTCCGATATGGTGTGGGGGGAATTGGACTATTTGTTGGCCGACCTGCCCCCTGGGGCAGCAGCTGATAAGCCACCCCTCCTGGCGGGACTCATTCCTGATTTAGCCGGAGCGGTCGTGGTGACGACGCCTTCCGAGGTGGCTTCAAATGTCGTCCAAAAGTCCATTGCCTATGCTCAGGAGCTGGGTATCCAGATTTTAGGGGTGGTCGAGAATATGAGCCAGTATCGTTGCCCCTCCTGCGGAGAAGAAAACCCCTTGTTTGAGGGGGATACCGACTCCATGTGTGAAGCATTGGGTTTGCCCCTTCTAGGACGCATACCCTTTGATCGGAATTTTGCCCGCACCTTTGATAAGGGAGAACCGATCCTGGATGGAGACAATCCCACTGCGGCGAAATATCAGGATATTGCCAAAAAAGTTCATACATTGTTGGATTATCAACATGTTTTAGACGGGAAAGTGTAATGTCTCGAAGCGATCGTTGGCCTTCGCCGACGTTCAGAAGGGAAGCAAAATGAAATTTGTCTGTCTCAAATGCGAAACCTATATGACTTTTGAAAAAGTCGAAAAACCAGCTGAAGGCTCTCTTGGGGTCTTTTTTGAATGCCCCTCCTGCCAATCGCGCTTTTCAATGGTGACCAATCCCGGCGAAACCCAGATGGTCTCTTCTTTAGGCGTTCAGTTGGGGGGGAGAACCGAGGCACCCAAACCCTTGGAAATGACCCGGGGCGGGCTAGAGGACAATGTTTCGGCGGGCATGGGACAGATGGCCGCCTATTTGAACGAAAAAATTCAAGGTGGCCAATCGGCGGCAGTCTCAGCCTCAGCCCCTTCTGCGGCTCCGGCTGGTGCTGGTGCACCAGGCACCACTTCTGAAGGCGGCGGATGTCCCTTTTCCGCTATGGTTGCTCAAATGGGTTTGGGCTCAACCGGTTCGACCAGCGCTCCGGCTCCAGTTGCCGAACAAATATTATGGACGCCGGATGCTCAGGAAAAACTGGCCAAATTGCCGTCTTTTGTGCAGCCGATGGTCAAAAGCAGCGTGGAGACCTATGCCCGTAAGAATGGTTTTACCACCGTGACCCTTCAGGTGATGGATGATTCCAAGAACGCCTCTACGGAGGGGATAAAGTGGACACCGGAGGCGCAACAACGGTTGGATAATATTCCAGACTTTATTCGCCCCATGGCGCGGCGGGAAATTGAACGCCTAGTCAAAGAACGGGGACAGTCTGAAATTACGGCCCAGGTGATGGAAGAGGCCAAGGAAAAATTTATGAAATTTATGTAGCCCAAATTCGCAAACGGGTTTATGAAAAAGGCGGGACTCACTGGGTCGCGCCTTTTTTTTTATTTTTCTACCTTTTACTCCCAACAAGGTTTGGGACTTTCACGACATTTTCCCCTTGTAATATCAATATATTTTGTGCGGGGACGAAACCCTGCTATGTGAAATCCTTCCAATTCGCGTACGGTTTTGTTCGGTAAATCTTTTCGGCCTTCATGGGTAATTCAACTCCCGCCTGTTCAAGGAGCTGAGCTGTCTTGCTTAGCGGCAACCCTACCACTGAAGGATAATCCCCTTCGATTTTTTCGATGAGGTGCGCGCCTTCTCCTTGAATAGAATAGGCGCCTGCTTTCCCCAGGCTATCCTGAGTGTTCAGATAGGTCTGCAAGTCAGCATCTGAGAAGTTCTTGACCCAGACTTTGACGGTTTCTACATATGTTTCCCTTAGCTTCTTAGCCTTTGCTATTAAGGCCAAACCGGTATGGACGAGATGACATCGGCCCCGCAAGCCGTTCAGCATGTGATGGGCATTTTCTAGGTCCACCGGTTTGCCAAGGATCTGACCATCCAATTCAATGGCCGTATCGCTGCCGATGACGAGGCTGTCGGGATAGTGACTCGCCACGGATTCGGCTTTTTCAAGGGCAAGGCGACGTACATGATTGGCAGGTGCCTCCTTGCCGAGAATTTCTTCATTGATTGCAGGCGAAATGATTTCAAAGGGAAGCCCCAAGAGGCTCAGCAGTTCTTTTCGACGAGGCGACGAGGATGCCAGGATGAGGTAAGGATGGGGCATTTAGAGAATGGCCGGTGTTTCCATGTCCTGGTTGTCTAGGGCACGAGCTTGGTATTGGTTGATCAAATTAATCACATCTGTTGTGGAATGGGTACGAACGAGTTGTGCACGTATTGCCGCAGCATAGGGAAAGCCCGAGCAGTACCAGCCTAAGTGTTTGCGCATCCGTACGAAACGCTCTGCCCCATGGACCCGTTCAAACAGGGAGGCATGTTGGATCATGATTCCGAATTTTTCTTCCAGGCTTGGAACATGCTGCCGTGGCATACAGGATTGTCCGGTCTGCAACATTTCTCGTATCTGTTGAATCCCCTGAAAAACCCATGGATTGCCGAGTGAGCCACGGCCAATCAAGACGCCGTTTACGCCTGATTCCCGAATGCGGGCAGCGGATTCTCCCAGACTCTGAATATCTCCATTGCCCAGGACAAGAATGCCATGCGGCTGAATTCGTTTTGCAGCTAGGGTGATCGCTTCCCAATCGGATTGTCCTCGGTACATTTGCGCTAGCGTGCGGCCGTGAATAGAGATGACCTCTGGGTGTCCCTGGATAAGACAGGCGCTCCATTCTTCGATCATATTCCGGTCGAAGCCAATGCGGGTTTTGACGGATAATGGAATGGCTTTGCGAATTGGGGAGTGGTGAAGGTCGCTCAGGAGGTGGCCAATGGCTTCTAAAGCTTTGGGTTTCATCCCGATTTGATTCAGGGTCTGGCCGGCACTCCAATCCTGAATGCCTTTTCGCGACATCTCTATCAGTTCCAGCGCCAACTTTGGAGTGCGAATCAATCCGGCGCCACTCCCCGAGGAAGCGACGTTTTTCGAAGGGCACCCCATATTGATATCCAACCCATCAAAACCCAATTCACAGACCACATGGGCCGCTTGGTAAAATAACGCAGGTTCCTTCCCATAGATTTGGGCAATGACGGGACGTTCGGCTTCCGAGTATCGCAGGCTGTCGAGGGCCTTGAGTCTACCGGAACAGATGTCATGGACGTTGGTGAATTCCGTAAAGACCACATCAGGTTTCCCATGAATTGCCACCATATGGCGGAAGGCCGAATCAGTGACGCCATCCATAGGGGCCAGTCCAATAATTGGTTGAGGAAGGGCCTGCCATAGTGTGGAGTCGGTCTGGTGAGAGTGAGTCATGGGATGTGGAATGAAATCGGGTGCTTGAGTTCTGAGTGTATTTTACCGAAAACCTCCAGGTGTTCCTTTTAGTTCTTACACCTTTAATCCTGACACAGCGGACCGACAATTGGCAGGAACCTTCTGGAAAAGCCCAGTTGGCACATAACTTGTTTTTCCCGTTGATGAATTTGGAGTTTAGTGGATGTCATTACGTAGAAATACAACTTTAGAAGCGCCATCTGATACAAAACCTTATACAAAAAAAATTGTGGTGGAGGAAGAGATTGTACGCGAAATCAAATCTCTTTGGACAGGACCTGAGACTGATGTGCGGACGGCCTTATTAAAAGAAATGGTCGGCAGTGTGGTGAGGCTTCGTGATTTGGATACGGATGTCATAGATGTCAAAATTCTTCATCGAGCTTTAAAAGAGCTTCGCTACTCTTTCCGGGTATTTCGGCAATATCGTGAGTTGAAAAAGGTCAGTATTTTTGGTTCAGCCCGGACCCCAGGGGATGATCCCAACTATACGCTGGCGTCCCAACTTGGGAAACTCCTCAGTCAACGTGGCTTTATGGTGATCACGGGCGGTGGGCCAGGGATTATGCTGGCCGGGAATGAGGGGGCTGGTCGGGAGAATAGTTTTGGGGTGAATATAATGCTGCCTTTTGAGCAAGCCCCGAATGCGATGATTGCGGATGATAAAAAGCTTGTCCATCTGAAGTATTTCTTTACGCGAAAATTGTTGCTGGTGAAGGAAAGCCATGCCGTCGCGCTTTTTCCTGGAGGATTTGGGACGTTAGATGAGGCGTTTGAGGTGTTAACGCTGATTCAAACAGGGAAAACGCACCCGATTCCCGTCCTGTGTATTGAGTCCCCTGGTGGCAATTACTGGAAACGATTGATGGAGTTTTTTGAGCAACAACTCTTGTCTCGTGGATTTATTAATCAATCCGATTTAGCACTCTTCAAAGTCGTGTATTCGCCAGAGGAAGCGGTTAAGGAAATTCAGCAATTTTTCCGGGTGTATCATTCTCTACGCATTGTGAAAGATTCACTGGTTATCCGCATTCATCAACAGCTCTCGCAGGCCGAGATGGCCCAGTTGAACCAGGAATTTTCGGACCTCTTGACCGACGGGCAGTTTCAGCAAGTTGAGGCGTTGCCCGAGGAGTGGGATGAACCCCACATTTCACACCTGCCACGTCTGATGTTACATTTTAATTGGAAAGAGTTAGGTCGTCTTCGGCAATGCATTGATTGGCTCAATGCCCGAGGATTAGCCGTATAGGAATTTTGGATAATGCATTGAGGGTTTGTCCGGATTTATTGAAAGCTGATAAGCTCAGTCCGAAAGACGAGATGATAATGACACAAACAATGAAAAAATTTGATGAATTGCCCAATCAGAAACCACCGGACGTGGTGTTGTATCACGCCGATTGTATGGATGGATTTGGCGCTGCGTGGGCTCTTTGGAAACGATTTCCGCAGGCTCGCTATGTTGCGGTTAAGCATGGGAATCCGCCTCCGGATGGATTGCAAAACCAACATGTGGTGATGGTTGATTTTAGTTATCACCGCGAAACCATATTGGAGCTGGCAGATCAAGTGGCCAGTCTTTACATTTTAGATCATCATATTACCGCGCAGGATTCTCTGAAGGATTTGCCTTTTGCACATTTCGATATGAACCGGAGTGGCGCGGTCTTGGCATGGGAATGGGCTCACACGCAACCGGTTCCCTGGCTTCTCCAGTATGTGCAGGATAAGGATTTGTGGCAGTGGCAACTTCCCAGTAGTCGTGAAATTAGTGCGGCGCTGGCGTCATACCCTTTTGGATTTGAACGGTGGGAATCCCTTCAATTTGAAACATTAAAGATTGAGGGGACTGGTATTTTACGATCCGAGAAGGCATTGGTTGAAAAGATGGCAACCGAAGTCATCATGGTGTCGTTCGCGGGACATATGGTTCCCGCTGTTCACTCTGCCGTTTTAACCAGCCAAATAGGGGAGCATCTTTCTGAGAAGCATCCATTTTGTCTCATTTGGCATCAAAAAGATGGCCGCCGGTATTTTTCTCTTCGGTCGAAAGCCGGAGGGATTTCCGTGGCTGATATTGCAGCCCAATATGGTGGAGGGGGGCATACCCATGCTGCCGGGTTCTCTATCGCTTTAGACGGTGATTCTCAGAATTTTTTTAACCCCGTTTTCGGTCTGCCTGAATTTTCTCCCGCCTCTTCCCGGTTCTGACTATTCAAAGGGAATTTTCTTGAGAGTGAATCGATGATTCCCCTTCGGGATGACAATCCTACTGAAATTACACCTGTGGTGACGGTGGCGTTAATTGTCTCCTGCAGTATGGTGTTCCTGTATGAGATCTCTCTCTCAATCCCAAGGAGTGAAGCATTTGTTTATATGTTTGGAGCAATTCCCGCAGTCGTGTTGGGGCATGCTCAGTTACCGCCAGAGCTGGTGATTCTACCTGCCTATGGAACACTGTTTTCAAGCATGTTTCTCCATGGTGGCTGGATGCATTTAATAGGGAATATGCTTTATCTGTGGATTTTTGGAAATAATATCGAAGATGTGATGGGCCATGCGAAGTTTGTGTTGTTCTATTTAATTTGTGGGGTACTGGCTGCCTTCAGCCATGCGTTGGTTGATCCCGAATCAACGATACCAATGGTTGGTGCGAGCGGGGCGATTTCAGGGATTTTGGGTGGGTATTTATTGCTGTATCCCCATGCGCGAGTATTAGTGTTAGTGCCTTATGGGTTTATTGGAACCTTTAATGTTCCAGCGGCGATCGTATTGGGTTTATGGTTTTTAATGCAGGTTTTAAGCGGCGGTATGAGTCTTGGAAATCAAGGAGGCGGGGTCGCGTTCTTTGCGCACATCGGTGGATTTCTAGCTGGCATGATATTGATCGGATTTTTTAAGCATTCTCACGTCAGATTTTTTAACCCACCTCATTCTTCAAGTTCATTTGGATCTTGGTAATCCGGTAATTTTTTATTTTTAGGTTGTTTTCTTGCAAGATCCCCCTGATAAAGTGGGTTTTGAAATCCAACTGGATAGAAAAAATCATTTTTGTAGTTATTTCACACCGTCTAAAGCATTTTTAGGAATACCGTGGAAATTTTCATAAGCTAATAAGAATCCGGTAAGTTGCTAAAGAAGAGAAAAATGTTTTTGGAGATATTGCCGGAGGGAATTTGGAATTATTGGGTCATCCATCCAAAAGAATTGAAGAAGAATGCAATTCTTGAGGGTACTAACCTAACCAAGTTGGAAGACCGGGTCTGTAGTTTTTTGGGGAGCAAATTGATCAAATGAAAAATAAAAATAAAATATGAAAGAAAGTATTTGACAGTTTAATTCTATCCCCCTATAATCACCCTTCGCCTTGAGAATTAGATCTTTGAAAACTGAATAGCTGGAAAAACAGTGGAACAAGTGTATTGGAATGGCGGCCCTTGAAAATGGATTTTCTTTTGAGAGTTTGATCCTGGCTCAGAACGAACGCTGGCGGCGCGCCTAACACATGCAAGTCGAACGAGAATCCGGGGCAACCCGGTAGTAAAGTGGCAAACGGGTGAGGAATACATGGGTAACCTGCCCTTGAGAAGGGAATAACCCGCCGAAAGGTGAGCTAATACCCTATACGCTATCATTTTTACGAAAAAGATAGGAAAGCCAAGTCGAGGATTTGGTACTCAAGGAGGGGCTCATGTCCTATCAGCTTGTTGGTGGG